>CALEEU010000266.1 GCA_937875975.1 uncultured Opitutia bacterium
GTCGCGACAACCGGACTCGCCTCAGGTATCAACTTCTCGCTCCGCTCGGTGCTCGTCACCGATCGACGCTACGCCGCCGAACACGCCGAACGCGAAGTCCGCCCCGACGAACTCCTCCAGATGTTCGGACGCGCCGGCCGCCGTGGGCTAGATGATCGCGGTTTCGCCCTCTGGACCGGTGACAGCCCCCGCCTCGGTGAAGCCAAACCGCTCCAGCTCAAACGCAGCGAGGCCCTCGACTGGCCAGCCTTCCTCTCGCTCATGCGGCGAGCCGAAGACCCGAAAGCGGCCGCCGCCAAACTGGCCCAGGCGCTGTTCACCCGTGAACCCATCGACCTCGCGCTCGACCGTCTGGACGAAGACCTGCCGACCGACATACCCGCGGCCGCCGTAGGCGCCACCCGACACATCGACGAGATCTGCGGGCGCAACGGCACCTGGCAGCGTGAGCGCCCGACGCACCTCGTCCCGCTCTCGCAGGCCCTCATCTACGTCAAGGACACCTGGCACCCCGCTCTCGCCAAACCCGACTCGTTGCGTGCCCTGCCCTATGGCACGCCATGCAAGCTCGAGACGAGCGAAGGCCTTCGCTACGGACGCACGATCACGCTCGCCCACTTCCCCAAGGAAGCCGGCGCCTCGCACCTCACGCCGGCCGACTGGTTGTTGAAGGCCCTGCGCCGACTTGAAGGCGGCCAAGTCCGTCCGCGCACCTGGAAACTCGAACTCCTCGAGAAGGAAATCCTGCCGCTGCTCCCCAAGCTCACCCAAGGCGGCCTCGCTCATGGCGGCCTCTTCCTTGGTCGCGATAGCGTGCAGGTGAAGC
Organism: uncultured Opitutia bacterium; assembly: GCA_937875975.1. Classification (GTDB taxonomy): domain Bacteria; phylum Verrucomicrobiota; class Verrucomicrobiia; order Opitutales; family UBA953; genus UBA953. Next base: position 827 of record CALEEU010000266.1, read on the forward strand.
TCAACTACTCCCGTGCCGATGTCCGCGTCTGGCCGGACGCGGATAATCACCCGCTGATTAATCCTCCGCGCCGACAGGTCGAGAAGCAGGACATCAATCTACGCGAAGTCCTCGGCGGGGGCACGCTCCACACGGCCCGCGCGGGACGACTCTGGAAGAAACTCGGGCTGATCGACGCCGCTGGCCGACCGACCGAACGCGGCCACGTCGCTTCGCTCTTCCAACACGGCGAAGGACTCGCCGTGGCCGCTGCGCTCGAGGACCTATCCTACGACGCCCACGCCATCGCTTGGGACCTTGCTGAGCTCCGCGCCGGCGAACGCGTGGCCTCAGCCGGACGTAACTCCAGCCGCCTTGGTGCCTGCTGCCGCCTCGCTTATAAGTCCCTTACCGCCGAAGGCTATCTGCGCGAAGGCCTGCCTGCTGGCTTCGGCGAAGGCTGCGCCGAAGCACTCAAAGGCTTCGCTCTCCACGGCAAGATTCCACCGGTCGACGCCGAAGGACACGGGCCAGGTCAAGGCGACCTCGAACGGGCCGTCCTGGAATGGCGCAGCACGCTGCAACTCATCGCTCACGGCCCCTCCCACCCTTCCGAGCGCTGGCAACAGCTACGCGTGGCGGCCCATGAGGTGCTTGGGCGCGTCATCGGCAAGGCGGCTGAGCGCCGCTAAGGCTTACTTGCCCAAGATGGCGTTGGCCGCGGCCTTGGCCATTTCGCCGGCACCGGCGGTGTTCGGATGCACGCGATCCGGTAACATCTCGGGGGTCTTCACGAGCGCCGCATGCATGTCGATCACGCCGCAGCCGAGTTCCTTGGCCAACGCATCGACGCGCGGGATCTCCTTCTGGATGTTCTCTTCGTTGATGCCGTAGTTGCCCTTGCCAGGGACCGGCACCGGACGGCAGACGAAGACCTTCGGTTTCGACTTCAGGGATTGGAAAGACTTCACGAGCTCACGGTAGTCGGCGTCGAACTCGGCTTCGAACTTCCAGTTCTGCGGCTTGGTGTCGTTAGTACCGAGCATGATGACCACGATTGCCGGCTCCATCGCGAGGGCGGCCTGATATTTCTTTTCTTTCCAGTAAGGGAAGTCGCCCTTCTTGAGGAGCGTGCGCCCGCTGACGCCGAAGTTACCGACCTGATAACCCTCACCGAGCAAAGCCTGGAGCTGAGACGGATAGGACTGGCCCGACTTAGCACCGGCACCCTGGGTGATGCTGTCGCCGACGCAGGCGACTTTGATGGGTTCGGCGGCGCGGGCGGTCATAAGGGAAAATAAGGCGAGGAGGAGGATTCGCATGGGGTCCGCCTAATCAAACCGACCCAAAGGCCTTTCCAAGGCCTAAGTCGCCCTTTTGCCCTTCCCTGCGGCCCCAGCAGACGCTAACGTGTCTGGACAGTCATACATGTGCGTTCGCGCGGAGCAATCCGTGAGGAAAGTCCGGACACCACAGGGCAGGATTCCCGCCGCAAGTCGGGGCACGTCGCAAGGCGTGACGGAAAGTGCCACAGAGAAGATACCGCCTCCTCCGCAAGGAACGAGGTAAGGGTGAAAAGGTGGGGTAAGAGCCCACCGCTCGAAGGGTAACCGACGAGGCAAGGTAAACCCAATCCGGTGCAAGACGAACAGGGACCGTCCGAGGTCGCCCACCAAGGTCCCGGGTTGTCGCACCGCCGCAAGGCGGGTCCGCAAGGTCAGAGAAATGAACGCGCAGGGGATCGGCGAGAGCCACCCAAGGACAGAATCCGGCTTATAGTGTATGGCTCAAAAGACGGAGGGCCGAACGGAAACGTTCGGCCCTCCCCCTTTGCGGACTTCGCAGGTCGCTTAGCTACGCTGCGCGATCGGCGAGTACTGGCGCTCGGTATTGCCGACGTAGATTTGGCGCGGGCGATGGATCTTCTGCTTCGGGGTCTCGGCGATTTCCTTCCAGTGTGAGATCCAGCCGGGCATACGTCCGATGGCGAAGATGACGGTGAACATCTCGGTCGGGATGCCGATGGCCTTGAGGATGATGCCCGAGTAGAAGTCGACGTTCGGGTAAAGGTTGCGCTGCTTGAAGTACGGGTCGTTGAGCGCGGCTTCCTCGAGGCGCATGGCGATGGCCAGGAGCGGGTCGTTGATACCGAGCACCTTGAGGACCTTGTCGCACTGGGCCTTGATGATCTTGGCCCGCGGGTCGTAGTTCTTGTACACGCGGTGTCCGAAGCCCATCAGGCGCACCTGCTTGGTCTTGTCCTTCGCGTCGGCGATAAACTTCGAGCCGTCGTCGCCGGAAGCGTGGATCTCCTCGAGCATCTCGATGACGGCCTGGTTGGCGCCGCCATGCAGCGGGCCCCAGAGGGCGCAGACGCCGGCGGAGACGGACGGGAAGAGATTGGCGCCGCCGGAGGCGACCATGCGCACGGTGGACGTGGAGCAGTTCTGCTCGTGGTCGGCGTGCAAGAGGAGGATCAGGTCGAGCGCACGGGCGATCTCCGGGTGGACGGCGTAATCGGCGTTGGGCTGCGAGAAGAGCAGGTGCAGGAAGTTGGAGCAGTAATCGAGACCCGGCTTCGGGTAGACGGGCGGCTCACCTTCCTTGGAGCGGTGGGCGAGCGCGGCGAGGGTGCGGACCTTGGAGATCAGGACGGCAGCGGTCTCATCGAACTTGGCCAAGTCATGCGTACGCTCGTTGGTTCCGAGTTCAGGGTAGTAACAACCAAGCGTATTCAGCGTGGCGGACAGCACGGCCATCGGGTGGGCGTTACCAGGGAAGCCGCTGAGCGCGATGCGCAGGCCTTCGTGGATCTGCGAGTTGTCGAGGATGCGGGCCTTGAAGGCGGTCAGCTGGGCGGTCGTCGGCAGGTCGCCGTAGACGAGCAGATAGGCGGTCTCGATGAAGTTGGACTTCTCAGCAAGTTCTTCGATCCCGTAGCCGCGATAGCGCAGGATACCCTTCTCCCCGTCGATGAAGGTGACCTTGGATTCGCAGGCGCCGGTGTTGGCGTAGCCGTCGTCGAAAGTGATGTAGCTGGTCTCGTCACGCAGCTTGCGGACGTCGACCCCGCGTTCGCCTTCGGTACCGACGACGATGGGGAGGACGATGTCTTTACCGTCCAGGTTGAGAGTGGCGTTTTGAGTGCTCATAGCGGGGGTGGGGCCGCCGGAGTCGAAAACACGCCTCAGCGGGCGGACAAAGTCAGGAAATTGCGGTAGAGTTGCAAGCCTTTGACCTGACTTTTCTCCGGATGGAACTGGGTCGCGAAGACCCGGCCCCGACGGACACCGCTCACGAACCGGCCGGCATAGTCGGTCTCGCACCAGACCAAGGAGGGGTCGGTCTCGACGACGCGGTAGCTATGCACGAAATAGAACGGTTCCCCTTCGGCCCGCAGGCCTTCGGTCAGGGGGGCACCCGGCTTGAAGATGGCCTCGTTCCAGCCCATATGGGGGATACGCAGACCGGGCTGGGACGGGAAACGGCGAACAACCCCGGGGAAGATAGCCAGACCAGGGCGGTCAGCCTCCTCGGAGCGCTCAAAGAGAACCTGGAGGCCCATGCAGACGCCTAGGAAAGGGCGGTCGGCGGCGATCCACTGCTTCAGGAAAGACTCGAAGTCGGTGCGGCGGATGCAATCCATGCAATCAGCCATAGCCCCCTGTCCTGGGAACACGACCATCTCAGCCTTCTCGGCTTCAGCCGGAGTGGCGGCAAGGAAGGCGTCGGCGCCGGCGGCGACCATGGCACGGCTGACGCTACGAAGGTTACCCATCCCGTAATCGATGACCGCTACCCGCGGGCGGCGCACTGACCCAGAGGCTTCCACGGTCAGGCCAGCGTGCCCTTGGTGCTCGGCACGCGACCGCCCTGACGAGGATCGACTTCCACCGCCTCACGCAGCGCGCGGGCGAAGGCCTTGAAGAGCGCTTCGGCGATGTGGTGCGGCTCATCGCCGTACTCGAGCTTCAGGTGCAAGTTGCAACCGAGCGAATTGGCGAGGCCCTGGAAGAACTCGCGGACGAGCGCGATGTTGAAGTCCTTCACCATGTAATTGGTGATCTCGACCTGGTAGACCATCATGGGACGATTGCTGAGGTCGACGGCGCAACGGGCCAGGGTCTCATCCATCGGCAAGATGAAGAAACCATAGCGGCGGATACCGGCCTTATCGCCGAGCGCTTCCTTGATGGCCTGACCGAGCACGATGCCCACGTCTTCCACGGTGTGGTGGTAGTCGACGTCGGTGTCGCCGGTGGCCCTGACCTTAAGGTCGACCAAGGAGTGGCGAGAGAGGAGCGTGAGCATGTGGTCGAAGAAAGCCACACCAGTGGCGATTTCCGACGAACCGGTACCGTCCAAGTTCACCTCGAGGGCGATCTTGGTCTCGGCGGTGTCCCGGCGGATGCTGGCTTTGCGAACGACTGCGCTCATACCTCAGAAATCCCCGCGGAAGGCGGGATTGTCAACCTCACCCTTCCATCCAAGCCGCCACGGCCTGCAGGAATACGTCCGTTTCCTGCTCCGTGCCCACGGAGATGCGCAAAGACTTCTCGGTGAGGCGATGATTCGGGAAACGGCGGACGAGAATCTTGCGGGCGCGCAAGAACTCGAAGCAATGCGCTGAAGTCTCAACGGAAGCAGCGCGCTTCGAGGATACGGGGGCGGCGAGCACGAAGTTGCCAGCGGCGGGATTGACCTGCCAGCCGAGCTTGCGGAGTGCGGTGACGAGTCGTTCACGCGTGGCGCAGATCTGCGCGAGGGTGACGTCCAGCCACTCGCGGTCGTCAAGCGCCGCGGCGGCCGCGAGCTGCGCGAGGCGGTCGACGTTATAGCTGTCGCGGACACGGTGCAGGATCTCGGCGACTCCCACCGGGCAGAGCGCATAACCGACGCGCAGTCCAGCTAGCGCGTGCGCCTTGGACATCGTACGCGTGACGATGACGTTCGGCAGTTCGCGAGCGAGCGCGACGCAATCGGCGCCAGCGAAGGAGGCGTAAGCTTCATCGACGACGAGCATGCCCTTGAAGGCCTTGGCGACGGAGCGGACGACTTCTGGCGTGAAAGAAACGCCGAGCGGGGCGTTCGGATTCGTCAGGAAAAAGACGGAGGCGCCGCTCTTCGCGATGGCATCGACGTCGACGCCAAGCTGATCAGTGACCTCGACCTTCACGACGTCGGCGGCCTGGGCCGCAGCGAGGACGGGATAAAGCGAGTAGCTCGGATTGAGCATGCCAATAGGACGACCGGGGCCCGCATAGGCGCGGATAATCAGATTAAGGATGTCGTCCGAACCATTGCCGGCCACGACGCGGGCGGCATCAAAACTGTGGAAGCGCGCGACGGCCTCACGCAGGGGCGCGGAGTCAGGTGAAGGGTAAAGACGAAGCGAGGCTCCATCATTGACCAAGGCAGCCCGAATGGCCTCGAGCGAACGCAGGCTCGGCGGATAAGGGTTTTCATTGGTATTCAACTTCACCCATCCCCCGCCCTGCGGCTGTTCTCCGGGGACATAAGGCGACATGGCCGCGACATGCGGGTTCGCGGCGGGAATCTTGGCAGACATCAGCGTAACTTGAGTTTGGCGGCGGCGAAATCCTGGAGCAGCGCGCGGGTCTTGCTGGCGTCTGCGCAGGCGACCACCTTGGCGGCGAGCTCGCGTAGCCCAGACACAGCGGAATGGCGGAGTACGAAACGAACTTCGGGCAGAGCCGCCGGCGTCATACTGAGCTCGTGGACGCCGAGGCCGATGAGCAAAGGAGCCCACAGCGGATCGCCGCCGAGTTCGCCACAGACGGCAGCCGGAATCCCACGCTTCTGGGCGGCGGCGAAGATAACCATCAATGTCCGGACCACGGCGGGATGGCACGGGTCGTACAGCGAAGCGACGCGCTGGTTGCCGCGATCGACAGCCAGCAGGTATTGTACGAGGTCGTTGGTACCGACACTGAAGAAGTCAGCTTCGGCGGCGAGCTCGTTGGCCACGGCGGCAGCGGAGGGAATCTCAATCATCGCGCCAAGGCGGATCGGTTCGGCCGCGCGGACACCTTCACGGACGAGCTCAGCTTCGACGTCGCGGAAAATCTCTTTGGCTCGGCGTAGTTCCTCGACGCCCGAGATCATCGGGAACATCACCTGCACCGGGCCATGCGACGCGGCACGAATAAGGGCGCGGAGCTGCGGACGGAAGACGTCCGGACGTTCGAGACAAAGGCGCACCGCGCGATAGCCCATGAAAGGGTTGGCTTCGTCGGCGAGGTCGCCGAGGCGCTTATCGCCACCGAGGTCGAGCGTCCGGAACGTCACGGGGCGGCCCTTGGCGGCCTGCACGACTTCGGCATATTCCTCATATTGGACCTGTTCGTCCGGCCACCCATCGAGGCGGAGGTAAAGGTTCTCGGTGCGATAAAGGCCGACGCCACGGGCGCAGTAGGCCAAGGCGTCCTCCATCTCGGCGGGATCGCCGATATTGGCCTGCAGGCAGAACGCGTCGCCGTCCGTCGTGAGGTCGGGCAAGGCGACCTCGGAAAGCACGCGGTCGCGTCGGGTGCGGATCGCGTGTTCCTTGTCACGGTAGCCTTCGATGGTCTCAGGCGTCGGATTGATGATGATGAGGCCCGATTCGCCATCCACGAGGATGACATCACCTTCCTGCACCGCTTCCATTAGGCCTTTCACGCCGACGACCGCAGGCACGTCGAGCGAACGGGCCATGATGGCAGAATGACTGGTACGTCCGCCCTCTTCGGTCACGAACGCCAGCACCCCACCGTCGTGCAGACCGGCGGTATCCGAAGGGGTGAGGTCGCGCGCGGCGACGACATGGGACTGCGCGGCCTGGCCGACGCGTTCAGGCTGGGTGCCGAGCAACTGGTCAAGCACGCGACCGGTCACGTCACGGATGTCCGACGCCCGCTCGCGCAGGAAGTCATCGTCCATCTTCTCGAAGATCTCGATGTAGCGTTGCGCGACTTCTTGGAAACAGAACTCGACGTTGAAGCCGCTGCGGCGGACTTCCTTACTCACGTCGTCGATCAGGGCGACATCCTCGAGGACGAGGAGGTGCGCGTCAAAGATTGAGGCTTCGGACTCGTTGAGCTTGCGGGCGATGTCGTCGCGCAACTGCGCGATTTCGAGACGGGTCGCCGCCAGGGCCGCTTCGAGGCGGCGGATCTCGGCCTCAGGATCGGCGACCTTTTCGCAAGAGACGATGGCCATACCCCGCATCAGCGGGTAGGCGGGACCACGAGCCACTCCCGGAGCGGCGGCGATACCCTTGAGGCGTACCTCGGGCCTATGGTTTCCGGCCTTCATCCGTGCGTGAATTGACCGCCACAGAACGAAGGAAGCAAGGCAGGATTAGCCTCAGACCTCGATGGACGTAGGCTCTTCGGCTGGCATGGCCATCTCCGGCATCACGAAGTTGGGCATGGCAAGGTCAGGGACTTCGACCAACGGGGGAGAATCGGGTTCATGGGTGATTTCCACGATATTCAGGCCGGGCATCTCCCCACCCCCTAGAACGACCCGACCTTCGCCCGCGGCGTCGACATACCAGAGCAAGCCGGAGTATTCTGCGGGGATGGTCACCTGGAGTTGCACCATGATCACGCCAAGCAGACAGAGGTGGGCAAAAGATCGACACATGCGCTGACCGAACGCATGCAGCCAAATCATCACACCTGAAATCGAACGCTCTTCGCGACGGCTGAGGAAGCTGAGCTGGGCCTTATGGAGGCGGACGCGCGACTGGAAGCGGACGCGAAGTTCGGGAGACTGACCGAGGGCGGCACGCAAACGGGCGACTTGGGACTCCGAAGCATTACCCTCAAGGAAAGCCACTACCAAGGATTCGAATTCAGAGGTGCTCATCCGCGGAACTCCTCTCCCATGAGTTCGCGCAAGGCTTCGCGGGCGCGATTGATGCGGCTCTTGACGGTACCAATGGAGAGACCGAGGTCTTCGGCAATCTCTTCATAGGACATGTTGCGGACGTTGCGCATCGTGAGGATACGAGCGTGTTCCGGCTTCAATTGTTCCATGCATTCGGCAACTTTGTTGACGAATTCATTGTGCTGGGCCTCGTGGCCGGGGCCTTGGGCACCATCCGAAAGGATGTCATGCAGGGTGGCGCCAGGGTCGTCGCCGAGGTCGGCGTCGAGGGACATGGACTGATCACGCTTCCGACGGCGCCAATACCAGTAACGGTTACGGGCCAGATTCGTGCCGATCTGATGAATCCAGGTCGAGAAAGTCGCCGTACCCCGGAAGGAAGCCAGCACACGATGGGCCCGAATGAAGGTATCCTGCGTAATTTCCTCCGCGTCCTGGCGATTACGCAGCAGGGAGAAGACCTTCGCGAAAATACGCCCCTGATACTTCAGGACCAGTTCGTTATAAGCCGAAAGATCCCCCTCACGGGCACGGTCCAAGGCGGACTGGTCGGCTTCGGTCTCCATTAAGGGAAGATTAAGGGGGTAAAGGAAAACAGGTCAAGGGGTGACCTATAATCGTACTTTCATATCTTTACAGTCGTACCTCGCTAATCAACCTATTTCAGACCCCACCTCGGAGCCGATGTTCACTTCCAGCAAGAAACCACCCACCCTCTCTTGGGTAGACTGCCTCAGCGGAGCCCGAGGTGTCATCGACAACCTCCCTTCCTCCCTGCCTGGCGACGACGCCCACCCGTCCCTTTCGTTGGTCAAAAATGGCGATACCGTCGCCCTTGAACCCTCCGGACACGGTTCCGCCCTCGTCAATGGCGCCCCCCTCCGTCAGCGACTCGACATCTCCGAAGCCACGACAATCCAACTGGCCTCTGCCCTCCTGGTCGCGGCCCCGGCCGACCAGCAGAACTTCACCTTCATCCGTACTGACCTCTGGGTACTCTTCGACGCCCAGACCGGCGACCAGCTTGGCGAATTTCCTCCGCAACGCCTGCTCGAGGTCGCCCAAGAGCTCGGCCGGGCTACCGACACGCTCGCCTGCACGCCGCAGGGACTTGAAGTCGGTTTCAGTCTTTCACAAATCGCGCCACTGCTTTCGCCGCAGGAAGAAGCGCCCATTCGTCCCAGCGGCAAGGCACAACTCGCCGCCGAACAGAACCGCGGCGCCCACCTCTGTCCGGTCTGCTGGACACGCTTCGACGCCGGCGACGCTCTGAGCATCGCGGTGCACGAAGATCTGCGCGGCGACCCGATCCTCGGCTCCGATGTGCGCCTGCGTTTCCAGCCGACCCGCTTTAACGACCAAGGCCTCGCTCTCGACCCGATGGGCCTGGCGTGTACCGACATCGCCTGCCCGCACTGCCGCCGCCAACTTCCGCCGGGCTACCTCGATCGTCCGCACCGCATCATCTCGCTGATTGGCGCACCCAGCGCCGGCAAGTCCTACTACCTCGCGGTGCTCACGCGCACGTTGCAAGACCGCCTGCCAGAGGACTTCAACCTGGCCTTCAAGGATGGCGACCCGAGCGGCAACATGCTGCTCAACCAGATGCGCAACACGCTCTTCTCCGCGGCCACGCCGGAAGACGCACTGCTCGGCAAGACGGCCCTCGAAGGCGCGACCTACGAGAAGCTTCCCCGCCTCGGCCGCATGGTCTCCCTGCCCCGACCGTTCATCTACTCGATCAGCCGCCCCGGCCAGCAGCGTAACGAGACCTCGGTCATCCTTTACGATAACGCCGGCGAACACTTCGAGCCCGGCATCGATATCCATGATTCGCCCGGCGCGATGCACGTCGCGACGTCGAGCGGACTTATTTTCCTCTTCGACCCCACCGCCAACGCGCGCTTCAAAGCCAAGCTCGTCGGCGGCGATGACCCACAGTTCACCCTCAAGGGACGCATCGACCAACAGGATAGTATCCTGGCCGAGATGGAGACCCGCATGAAGCGCGTCCTCGGACTCGCACAGGACGAACGCATCAAGACGCCGCTGGCTTTCGTCGTCGGCAAGTCGGACACCTGGGAGAAGCTCCTGAGCTCCCCGCTCGAACCAATCATCAAGTCCGGTGCGATTGACCTTGCCGCCGTCGCCCGCAACTCCGCCCGCGTCCGCGAGGTGCTCGTCGCACTCTGCCCCGGCCTCGTGGCCTCGGCGGAATCGCTCGCCGAACAAATCAGCTACTTCGCGGCCACTTCATTCGGACACACTCCAGTGATGATCCAGGCCGGACTAAACAAAGGCCGTATCGCCCCCGACCCGCAGCGCCTCGCGCCGGCGCACGTCGAAGAACCCCTCTATTGGCTGATGCACCTCGCTTCCCCGGCGATGTTCCCTTCGTCCGAAAACTCCGCCCGCTGATGCCCCTCCAACTTATCTTCACGTCGGCGCCACAGGGACTCACGCCCGGCCGTAGCGGCTATTGCACCATCGCCCGCCACCGCGCTATCCCTGACCGCCTCGCCCAGTTGCTTGAGTCCGTCGGCACGCCACATGAACGCCCCGAAGGCGAGACGTTCACGTTCCGCATGCTTGAAGCCGGCGGTAAGAACTGGTGCGTACTCTCGCGCTTCGTCGCCCGCGGCCTCGACTACACGCAGCGCGACAACCGCCTAGCCCATCACCTGATCTTCTCCCTCGAAGAAGCTGCCGTCCTCCCGCCGCCCGCCGCCATCGCGGGACGCTGGAAAGGCTGGCGCGACGAATGGTCCGGAGCTCCCACCTGGCTCGAAGGCGAGGAACGCCCGCTTCAACTGGAAACGCAGACGCCCCTGACGCCCGCTGTGACGTGGCGCGAAGAAACCGGCACCGGCGCAAAAGCCGCCTGGCTCATCAACGCTTCCGGTCCCTCTGCGGTCGGCCTGCTCAATCCCCCTGAAACCCTGCGCCTCCTCCGACTCCTCGCCGAAGCCTCCGCGCTCCTCGGTAAGTCTGCTTGGGCCGCCACTTTCACCACCGACGCCACCACCACGGGCAGCGACGGCTTCCTCTGGGCCGTCAACTCGACCGCCGCCGCGGCGACGATCGACTTCACCACCGCGAAGTCTCAGCCTGCCCCTTCGGGCGATATCGCGCGTCAGGCCGCCGCCGGACTGACTTCGCCGAAAGCCGTCGCCGGACAGCCTCAGCGCCGCGCCGCCGCCGCGCCCTCTGCCGCTACCTCCGGCAACAATTCAGCCGCCTGGATTATTGGAGGAGTCATCATCCTCGCAGCCGGAGCCGTGGCACTGTTCATGCTGAACCGTCAGCCCGAGCCCACCCCGCCCGCGATCATCGTCGAAGTCAAACCGCAGCCTTCTCCGGCCGACAACGCCAAGAGCGAAGAGATCCTAAAAGCCAACCGCGCCCTCACCGAAATCCAAGGATTAATGGACTCCGACGATTTCATGGGCGCCGCCAAGCTATGGGCGGAGACCAGCAAACTTTCGCCGACCTTTGTCCGCAACTACCGCGAACAGATTCTGCCTCGCATCCTCGGCAACTTCTCCGCTAGCGCGACCAAGCAACTCCTGAGCCGTCTGGATCGTCCAGGAATCCTCAACGACCCGAAGTCCATCCTGGCATCAATCACCGAAGCCAAGGAAGCCCTCCGGCTCGGAGCGGAGATCAAGGTACCGCAGGACGAACCGTGGAAGCGCCTGCAGGCCTGCCTCGATCGCGCCCAGTCCCTGACCACCATCGAAGTGCGCCCGACGATGGTCATCCCCGGCGAATGGCGAACCGGCGAATCGGGACCAAACTCCCCGTCACAGGCCGACTTCACCCTTTCCCGCTCCGCCGCCGACGCTGTGACCAAGTTCGTCGAGGCATCCGGCGCGACCCAGCGCGTGTCCGTGCAGATTCGCATCCGACTCCTCGCCTTCACCTCACCTCACCTTCGCGACGACGGTACGAAATACCTCAACGGCGAGATCCGCCGCACGCCACAGGCCACCTGGATCGAATCGACCCCCGAGCCCGGCAAACTCCCTGCCATCGGCATCGGACTGAGGAATGGCCGCAATGAAGTCTCGCTCAACTTCCCCACCGGCGAAGGCGCCCGCGGTGGCGCCAATCGCATGATTGAAGTGATTCTCCCGAACGGTGATCGTCAGTGCTTCGCCCTCATCAGCGACCTCCCCTCGCTCCAGCCGCTGAACCTCGGCCCGGATGCGCTGCTGCTCGACGCCGACACGGGCGTCATCCGTCCTGCCCCCTGGGCCGAAAGCGCGGTCAATGCCTTCATCTGGACCAATGGCTCAATCGGACTTTATCCGAATGGCCACGAATTCCCCGATCGCGACCTCCCGTCGATCCGCGCCACTCGCTCCATGCTCGAGACCGACATCATCCGCCTTGAAAGCAAGCAAGGCCCCGGCACGCCGCCTTATGAAGTCGTCGCCCAGCGCCGCAAGCTCTTCAAGGAAGGCAAGCTCATGCAGGCGGGCGCTCCGTGGTCGATCCAAGCCATCGACGTGAACGGTGCGGCCGGACCCCGACTGCTGGAATTCCGCTGATCCATGCAGGCCGAACGCCTCATCGCCCGCATTCGCGGACAGCTCGAACTCGGCACCCCCGACCTCGAGGCGCGTTCCCTCGCAGGCGAATACGCCGCCCTCTGCCAGCGCGCCCGCGAGCGCCTCGAACAGTGTGCGACGCTCGTACGCAGCGGCAACGAGCACGCCGCCTTCCAGTCCGCGGAATCCGACCCTGATCTCCTTGGGCTCTGCGCCCTGCTGAGCTTCGCGGAGTCCGACCGTTGGCACGCCCTCTGCCGGGAGCGCGGCCTGCCCGCCGGCTTCCCTCTCGACGGCCAGCATGTGCTCGCCGTCGAAAGCCTCTACGGTCGCGAGATCGGCGAAAGCCACCCGCTCTACGGCGATTACCGCGACGCCATTCGCCGTCGCGAGGAAGACCGCGCCCTCTCCGTCTTGCGTTCGATTGTTCGGATTAACCCGAACGATCCTAACGCCCGCTCTGAACTCGCCCGACTCTCCGCCAAGTTCCTCCGGGAATCACTCGGCAAGGTCGCGACCTTCTTTGAGCAAGGCCGCGAAGAGGAAGCCGTCGAGCTGATGAATCGTATGGAGCGCTTCGGCGCCAACGACCTCGCTGACGAGCCGCGCTGGGATGACGCCCTTGCCCGCCGCGTGGCCTGGCTGCGCTCAAAGGCGGCTCAACAGGTCACGACGCTCGTCGCCGACGCCGCCGAAGCGCGCGCGGGAGGCCACTGGGAAGCCTGCGCCGCCTCACTGGGCCGAGTTCGCTCCCTCGAGCGCGACCATCAACTCACCCTGCCCGCCGAACTCTCTATCCAAATCGTCGAGCTCGAAGGCTGGGCTGGCGAACTAGCCGGCGTCGCGGAAGCCGAAGCCAGCCTTCGCGCCACGATTGAAAGCCTGAACGACGAATGGGCGACACTCCAACAGGAAGCCGCCCGCGGCTCCTCTCCCGCCATTCTCATCGTCCGCCTGAGCTCCTGGCTCGAGCGCGCGACGCCGCAGGCTGAACGTCTACCCGAAGGCATCCTGCGCGAAGCGCGTGCCCTACGCCAGAACACCCGCGCCCGCCTCAACCGACGCTACATGGTGATGACGACCTCCTGGGTCGCCAGCCTGTTGCTCGTCATTGCGGGCGTGGTCTACTGGAATATCCTCAAGACGAAGGAAGAAGAATCGCGGGACCGTTTCTCCGAAGCCTCCCGCCTCATCGAACTCTACGATCATCCGGCCGCGCTCGTCGCGCTCGACGAATTCGAACGCGGCGGCATCTCCGCTACCGACCAAGCCGTGCGTAAGGAGCAGACGGCTCCGCTCCGTCAGCGCCTGGCCACGCAGAACGCCGATGAGCAGCGACTGCATCTCGAAGCGCTGGCGCTCGCGGATCGACGTAAACAAGGTCTGACTTTAGGTAACGTCGCCGAGACGGAAAGCCGCGCCAGCAAGTATCTTCAGGAATTCAACCAAGTGGGCGGTAGCCTGCAGTCCAAACTCAAGGCCATCCTCCCGGAACCCGAAGGCCTATTATCCGCCTGCCGACAGATGCTGGATCGCACCCGCAACGACGTCGCCACCCAGATCGTGCTCCTCAACAAAGCCATGGGGGATGACAACGTCAGCGACCTCGCCAAGGCGGCCGAGGCCCTCGAGCGCCTCCGCCTCCTGCTCAAGACCTTGACCGACGCTAAAGACAAGGACCTCGACTCCGCTTTGGCCGCAGCCGACCGGGCCGAGTTACGACTCGCGGGCGAACGTAAGACGATCGCCGCGCTCAAAGGTCTCGGTAAAGCCGCTGACCTTGCGGGCTACCTCGCCGCCCTCTCCGACACCGCCGCGAACACCGTCGGCGAAAAATCTGACCTCAGTTCCCGCGCCTCCTTCGTCTTCGCCCGTGCACCCACCCTGCAAGCCCTTCCACGTTCGGCCCTCGCCCCACGCGTCGGCGCAATGTGGGATGCTGCCGCCACGGCTGACCCGTCAGGCATCTTTAATCCCGCCATATTGACCGACGTCGAGCAACGCGGTCTGCGCAACCTCTCCGATACGTCCCTAGCGGATTCGCTCCGCCGCTACACGCTCAACCTTTATTCCGTCCGCGGAATCGCGACGGGCCGCACAGTCTTCGTGATTGGCGACATCACCGAATCCAAGCGGAACATCACGGATGGCGTCGAGTTCAGCCAGAAGGCCAAGGAGCTTACCCGCGAAGGGGCGGTGGTCGAAATCACCTGGAGCCGTCGCGAATTCAATAACGGGGTGCGCGCGGGCGAGGAGATTACCAATCCCGCTACGATCAACGAATTAGACTTCATCCGTCAGGTCAGCCGCTTTCAGGACGCCAAGACGGGCAAACTGCTCGAACCGCTCATTCGCACGATGGACCGAGTCCGCCGGAGCGACTCGCGCTACCCGGAGTTGCGCGCCTACCAACTCCAGGAACTTTATAGGCTCGCGACCAGCCGACCAGACGCCTGGGGCTTGCTCTTCTCTCCCTCCGCCCAACGCGACGCCGAGCAGCTGCGCCGCATCACGCAGAACTCGCTGCGGCCTTACGACTTCCTCTTCAAGGACAAGTGGGCCGACATCCAGCTGGAGTTGCGCACCTTCCTGGCCCCCCCGGGCGGCGCCGGCTACGCCGAAGAGGCCCGCTTCTGGCGCACGACCTTCGCCAACCTACGTAATCGTAAGCTCATCTTCGCCGGCTGGGTCGGCCGCGACGGCAAGCCCGAGCTTCGTGAGACGATCAAGGGCAGCGCCCTTTACGGTCTCGACAATGAAGGCAAGGCCACGGTGCTCTTCCGCATCGGCGACGACGGCGAGGTCAAGCGTGTCGCTGAAGCCGCACCCCTCACCCCGTTGCTGCGTTACCCTGGCACTGTCGCCGAAGCCGCGCAGGCGGCCGGCATCCCGAAAGGATTGCTCGCGCCCGAAGGCGGCTGGGAAACCCTCCTCCAAGGCCGAGATCTCTGAACGATGTCACGCCCTACCCAATTCCGCCTCCGCTGGAAAGGCGCCGTCTCCGGTCCCTTCCCGCTCGTTCGCGTGAGCGAGATGCTCCGGGCTGGCGAGATCAGCCTCCTGCATAACATTGAAGTCGACGGATCCTGGATGACAGTCCGCGATTACTTCCGTGCCATCGGCCTCAGTCGCACTTCCTCGGTTTCGTCCACGGACTCGTCCGGACTCGGCGCCGACGCACCGCCCCCGCCGCCAGGCGGAGAGCTCCCGCTCGGCGAATCACTCGCGCCCGTCGACGCCCGCAATGCCGCCGGCGAATCACTCGAGCGTGCGGTGCGCGAAGGGTACCTCTGGTGCGGCTCGACCTTCCTCCTTCCGCCGGTCTTCGCATTGCTCGTCTACGCAGTCTACATCCTGGATACCGACCGCCAAATCTCGCGCACGATGCTGCTCATCCTGCTCGCCTTCACGACCACGCCGGCGGCACTCCTACCAATCCTCTTCGTCCGGAAACTGGGCTTGACCCTGGAACAAGAAGGCCTGTCGGACATCCGCCAAACTCAGGCAAATCTCGTGATCGTCCTCGGTTTCCTGAGCCTTGCCCTGTGGATGCTCTGCTTTTTCGTGCTCCTTCCCGCCCACCCCTGAGCCTCAATCGGCTTGACGAGCCAAGGCGGGACGGCTGGACTGATCGGACTCGGTTTTCGGTAGTGTAGCTCAGTTGGTTAGAGCGAGGGACTCATAAGCCCTAGGTCGGCAGTTCGATCCTGCCCACTACCACCACCGGGTGCACCCTTTCCGCTCAGGCCTTCAGGATGGCCGAGACGGGGATATCCAGTCCGTCCTTCCACAGGGCCTCCAGGGCGTAGCTCTTGCGGATATCGTCGCGGAAGACGTGGAAAAGAACGTCGAAGGCATCCACGACCGTCCAGCCGCTGTCGCGCTGGGATTCGGAGCGGGAAGTCACGCCGACATCATCAAGGGCATGCTCAAGGGCGATGCGCAGAGCGCGCAGGTGCGGCTCGGACGTACCGGTGGCGATCACGAGGAAATCGGCGATGGAAGAAATCTGGCCCATCTCGAGGACGCGGATCTCGACGGCTTTCTTGTCATCCAAGGCACGCACGGCGGCGATGAGGTGGGCCGGAATCTTCGGCATGACCACCATCGGCTTGGCAGCAGCCTTCTCGCCGCGGCTCTTGGCCTTCAAAGCAGGGATGGCTGGGATGACGCGGCGTGCCGGGCGGACCGAACGGGCGGCAGGCTTGGCGGATTTGCCAGCGGGGCGACCCTTAGCGGCAGGCTTGGCGGAGGTCTTCTTGGTCTTCTTTTTAAGGGCGGACATGGTCAAACTTGGTAAAGGGAGCGCTCATCGATGTGGCGGGCGACCCCTAGGGGCAAGCCGTTTCGGGGCGAATCACCGCGGCGCAGGGCCTCGCGCAGGGCGGTGGAGGAGACCTGCACCGCCGGCGCCTTCAGCACGGTTAAGCGAATGAGCGCCGCGATGGCCGGAGGGGGCACAGTCGAGATACCATCACGTGACAGCACGGCAAATTCTACCAGACTGCACAGCTCGGCGACCTCCTTCCACCGATCCAGCCTGGCCAACTGATCGGCCCCGAGGACCCAGACCCGCATGGCCTCAGGAAATTCTTTGGCTAATTCGCGGGCGGTCTCGACGGACCAGCTGGTGCCATCGCGATGGATTTCTCGCTCGTCGATCACGGCCCACGGGCAATCCGCAAAGGCGAGGCGGCACATCGTCGCACGGTCGGCAGCGGAGGCCACTGGCGCGCCTGACCGCAAGGGAGCCTGTCCCGCCGGAATAATGCGGACCTCATCCAATCCCAGCTGCTGATGCGCGGCCACGGCTGCCGCCACATGACCCGCATGCGGAGGATCGAAAGTCCCACCTAGGATACCGATGGCAGCAGGCATGGCGCATTACGCTCCGGCCGGCCGCCGGTGGCAACCCAAAGCAGGCTTGAGCCCGAGCCCTTCCGCCGAAACACTGCCTCTATGGTGTCTGCCTCGCGATTCCTCCCCCCGGGCTTCGACCCCACGCAGACCGTGGCGGTCATCGCCGGCAAAGGCCGCTACCCCGCCCTGCTCGTCGAATGTGCCCACGCCCGCGGCGCCAAGGTAAAGTTGATCTCCTTTGAAGAAGAGACCGACCCAGCCCTCATCGCCACCTTCGCCCCCGCCGACCACCGCGCGATTCCTGTCGGCAAACTCGGACAGATGCTCGACGCCCTCAAAGAACTTGGCGCAGCCGGTGCCGTGATGGCCGGTCAGGTTACCCCGCGTAAACTATTCACCGGTATGGTGCCTGACCTGAAGCTCATCGCGCTGATGGCCTCCCTCAAGGAACGCAACGCCGAGACCATCTTCGGTGCCATCTCCGTCGAGATAGAGAAGATCGGCGTCCGCATGCTCGATGCGCGCATCTTTCTCGAGGACCACCTCTCCACACCTGGCTGTATGACCGGCTGGGCCTGTGGCATCGGCGACGACCAGCTTGAATTCGGTACGCGCATGGCCCGCGAGATGGCCCGACTCGATGTCGGTCAGTCCGTCGTCACGGCCAAGGGCACGGTGATCGCGGTCGAAGCCTTCGAAGGCACCGACAACATGCTCCGCCGCTGCTCGCAGACCGGCGGCAAAGAGATGCTGCTCATCAAGACCGCGAAGCACGCCCAAGACTGGCGCTTCGATGTTCCCTGCTTCGGCGTCAAGACGCTCGAGAGCATGGCCGAAGGCGGCGTGACGAAAGCCGCGCTCGAAGCGGATGCGGTCATCCTCATCGATAAGCCCGACGTTATCGCCCGGGCCAAGCAGCTCGGCATCGACCTCTTCGGCTTCGGCCCAGTCTGAAAAACCCGAAGGACTTAGCCTTCGAAGAAATTCCAGGCGACGGCGCTCTCGGCCAGCACCCACGCAGCCACCAAGGCAAGCGCCAGCAGGACCCATTTACGATGACGGGCCCAGATTTCTGGCGTCTCCGCCGCATGATCCAATCCGCGCCGCGTGCTCAACAGCAACTTTAGGCGCGCATGCCAAGCTAGCTTGGTCTCGCCTGAAAGATCCTTATGGGCATACGCGTTGACCCGGTAATCGGGCTTGCGGAACAGCTGGGCGAGACGACGCAACACATCCCCTGCATACACCCTTTACCCACGCTTTACAAGCGGAGCGTCTCTGGGTAAGTCAAAGGCGTGAAGTCCACCACCCGGTCCCTCCGCGCCCTTAAAGGCGTCCGGCCCATCGTCTGCCTGACCGCCTACGATGTGAGCACGGCCCGCATCGCGGACGCCGGTGGCGCCGACCTCATCCTCGTCGGCGACTCCTTAGGTAACACGGTCCTCGGCCTCCCGGATACGGTGGGGGTGACCCTCGACATGATGCTCCACCACTCCGCCGCCGTCGCCCGCGCCAAGACGGAAGCCCTCGTGGTGGGCGACCTGCCCTTCGGCCTGGCCCACGACAGCTTCCCCAAGCTCCTCGGCTACTGCCGCCGCTTCCTCCAAGAAGGCGGTGTCAAGGCCGTGAAGATCGAAGGCGGCGCCTCCCTCGCGCCGGCCATCGCGCGCCTCGTCGACGCCGGCATCCCGGTCATGGGACATGTCGGCATGCTCCCTCAACGCGTCCACTCTGCCGGTTATCGTCGTCGCGGACTCACCCCTGAAGACCAGAGGCAAATCCTGATCGATGCCCAAGCCGTCGCCGCTGCCGGCGCCTTCGCGGTGGTCGTCGAATGCGTCGACGAAAAATTCATGCCAAAGATCACCGAGGCCATCTCCGTCCCGACCATCGGCATCGGCTCCGGTCGCGGTTGCGATGGCCAGATCCTCGTCATCCACGACCTGCTCGGGCTCACGCCGGAGCCTCCGCCCTTCGCTCGACCTGAAGCCAACCTGCACCGTGACGCGGTCGCGGCCGTCCGCCGCTGGGCCACCAAGGTGCGCACCAAGAAATCCAAATGAACTGCGTCATCTTCGGAGCCGGCGGATGGGGAACGGCCATGGCCATCCACCTCGCCCGCCAAGGTCAGACCGTCACGCTCGTCCCGCGCCGCGCCGAACAGGCCCTCGCGCTCGCCACCACGCGCGAGAATAAGGAATACCTGCCCGGACACCGCCTCGATGATTCGATTCAGATCGGACTCGAACCGCTGCCGGCGCTCATGGACGCCGACCTGGTCTTCCTCGCCTGCCCTTCCAAAGGCCTACCGGAATTACTGAAATCGATCGGGCCGGCCGTACGCGGCTCGTCGACCAAGATGGCCATCTCGCTCTGCAAAGGGCTCGACCTCACCACGCTGCGTCGCCCGTCCGAGATGATGGCCGATGCCTTCGGCCCAATCCCGGTTGGCACCCTGAGCGGCCCGAGTAATGCCGACGAAGTCGCCCGCGGACTCCCTACCGCGCTGGTGCTCGCTGCCATTACGGACGACGCTCTCCTTAAGGATGTCCAAGCAGTCGTCAGCGGACCGACGCTACGGGCCTATACTTCGACCGACCTCATCGGCGTCGAGATCGGTGGCACGCTCAAGAACGTCTACGCGCTGGGCGCTGGCCTATGCGATGGTCTCGGACTCGGCTCCAACGCCAAAGCCGCGATGCTCACGCGCTCGCTACAGGAAATGGCCCGTCTCGGCGAAGCCCTCGGCGCGCGTCCCGAAACTTTCCTCGGCCTCGGCGGCGTCGGCGACCTGATGGCCACCGCGCACGGCTCCTGGAGTCGCAACCGTTCGCTCGGCGAACAGCTGGCTAAGGATCCGCAAGGCACACTCGCCGCACTCGCCTCGCGCAAAGAAGCTGTCGAAGGCCACCGCGCCGCCGAAGCCCTTTCTAAGCTGGCGACCAGCCGAGGCCTCGAAGCCCCCATTCTTTTCTGCCTGCACGCGATTCTCTACAAGGGACTTGATCCCCGCGCCGGCGTCGTCGCGCTGATGACACGCGACCTCCGTTCGGAGGCATGAGCGCCGCCGACGTCGAGTCGCGCCCCTCACCTATCGCCGGCTTCGGCCTCTTCGCGAAGCGGGAGTTCACGGAGGGTGAACGGATCTCCCGCTACTCTGGGGTGACGACCTTGGAGCCCCCGTCGACAGCCTCCTCCGGCGGCAAAGTCTACGCCCTGGAAATCGCTCCAGGGAGATGGCTGGATGGGGCCTCGGAAGATAACCCTTCCCGGCACGCCAACCACGCCTGCCACCCCAATGCAGAACTCATCTGGCACGAGGAAGAATCGGAGGCTTGGCTGACCGCCCAGAGACCGATTACCGCGGGTGAAGAAATCACCTTCGACTATGGCTTTTCATTGGCCGAAAGCCTCTTTCACCCGTGCGCCTGCGGGGCATCGGACTGCGTCGGTCGCATTATCGCCACCCCCTTGCGCCCCGCCCTCCGCCGCCACCTGCGTTTTTCGCGTCCAAGGGATTGACCACCCGCATCAGGAAGGTCAGTTTTCGCAGGTCAAACAGTCCATTTCTCCATGAAAAAAGTCGCCCTTACCGAGCTCGATCCCCGGCTCCAGAAACAGATCACCGCCGCGGACCAGCAGCTGAAGACCAACCCCCAGTACGCCGTCGAAGTCCTGACGGGCATCCTCGTCCGCAATCCGGGCTGCATTGAAGTGCGTCGCACCCTCCGGAAGGCCCAGAAAGCCCTCCACGGCACGAAGAAGGGTCTCTTTGACGGTATCGCCGGCGCCCTCACCTCGGGCAAGATCGCCAAGGCCGTGGAAGCTGACCCGATCGCCGCAATCGCCGCGGCCGAAGAAGTCCTCGCCAAGAAGCCGATCGACTCCAACGCGAACAAGACCATCGCCCTCGCCGCCACCAAACTGGAATTCCACGATCTCGCCGCATTCGCCTACGAAGAACTCGCGAACAACGAACCCTCGGAAATCCAGCACTTCGTTGACCTTGCCAATGTCTGGATCGCCGCCGGTGAAAATGATAACGCCCTGAACGCGGCTGACAGAGGCCTCAAACTCTTCCCTGGCAACGGCGACCTCCAAGAAGCCGTCCGCAAAGCCTCGGTCAACAAGACGATGAAGAAGGGCAACTGGGAGGACAAAGGTGACTTCCAATCCAAGCTTAAGGACAAGGACGAAGCCCTCCGCCTCGACCAGTCCGCCCGCACCGTCACCGACTCGGCCACCGCCCTCGCTCAGGCCGCCGAACTCGCCCAGAAGATCCAGGCGTCTCCCGATAACCTCGACCTCTACCGTGACATCGTCCGCATGTTCCTTATCGCCGAAGACCTCGACAGCGCGATCGCATGGCTCCAGCGCGGCCGCCTGACGACCCTCGGCAAGGCCGACACCTCCCTAGAACGTCAGGAAAGTGACCTCGTTATCCGCCAGTATGAGCGCAACTCCAAGCAGCTCCGCGAGGCGATCACCGCCAACCCGGCCGACGCCGCCAGCAAGGACGCCCTCGCCAAGAACGAGACCGAGCTCAACGACTTCCGCCTCAAGACCTCCATCGCACTGGTCGAACGCTACCCGAACGACTTCGCTTACCGCTACGAGCTCGGCACCCTCCTGCTCGCCGCCAACCGCCTCGAGGATGCCGTCCAACAACTCCAGTATGCTCAGCGCAACCCGAAGTTCCGTCAGCCGGCCCTCCTCGCCATCGGCCTCGCCTTCACCCAAGGCGGTAAGTTTGACTTGGCCATCGAGCAGCTGACCGCCGCCAAGAGCGAAGTCCAGCTGATGAACGACCTGAAGAAGGAAATCATCTACGCCCTCGGCGACACCTTTGAAAAGATGGGTAAAGCCAAGGAAGCCGTCGACGAATACAAGGTCATCTACATGGCCGACTCGGGCTACCGCGACGTCGCCAAGAAGATCAACGACTTCTACGAACGCCAGAAGGGCGCAACGGCCTAAGCCTCACCTCCGCCTTCACCCTCTTGCGGACGGCTTCACCCGCCCGCCTCCCTTTTCCTGCCCATGGCACTCACTCCCTTCAAGAGCAACCTCATCGCCGACGTCGGCATCAGCATGGGAGACGAAGGCAAGGGCCGCCTCATCCCTGAGATCGTCCGCGAACTCCAAGCCCTCACGGGACGTCGCGACGTGGTCGGCACCGTCCTCAAGGTCAACGGCGGCGCCAACTCCGGCCACACGGTCGCCGGCCTGAAACTCAACCTACTCCCCGGTGGCGTAGCCGAACATGACGTCGCTTGCCTGGCCCTCGGCTCGGGTGTCGTCGCCGACCCGCGCAAGGCCCTCTGGGAAGCGCTGCCGCTCGAGAAGATCGGTATCCCGGTCCTCGACCGTCTACTTATCGACGAACGCTGCATGATCAGCGACGTCTCCCACCGCATCCTCGACCTCGCTTGGGAAGACTACCGCATCAACGTCCTCGGCCACGAAGCCCGTGGCTCGACCGGTCGCGGCATCACGCCGGCCTACGCGGACGAAGTCGGCCAGTTCCAGATTCACTATTCTGAATTCCTCGGCGCCAAGTCCGACTACGCGACGCGCCTCTCATCCCGCCTGAACCGCGCCGCCTCGATTGTGCGCGACGTCTGCAAGCTTTCGCCAGAGAAATGGGCCGGCCTCTTCGCCAAACTCACCGAAGCCGAATTGCGTGCCAACAAGGGCGCCGTTGACTCTGGCGTGTTCACGGCGGCGGAATTCGACTTCACCCGCTTCGCTGGCAAGGAACCGTTCACCTTCGACCACGCAGCCGTCCTCGATTGCTACTGGAAGGCCGGCGCCTCGCTCGCCCATACCATCGGCGATGTCCGCGAACGCATTCTCGGCGACCTCGCCGCCGATCGCCGCATCATCGGTGAGTTCGGTCAGGCCTACTGGCTCGACAAGCGCGCGGGCTTTGCCCCGAACGTCACGGCCTCCCATACTTACACGCCGGAGTTCTTCCAGTCCGCCGGCATCCCGGTCCAGGCGATCCACACGGTCGGCTGCTGCAAGGCCTACGACACGAAGGTCGGCACGCACGTCTTCCTGACAAAGATGCCGGAAGAACACCCGCTCCAGCGCGCCCTCGCGAAGCTCGAGTTCGGCACCAGCACCGGCCGCCAGCGCATGGTCGGCTGGTCCGACCTGGTCGAGAAGGCCGACGCCCTCCGCTACGGCGGTTACGACGACATCGTCCTCAACAAACTCGACGCCCTCTCGCCCCACGGCGAATGGAAGGGCGGCGACCTCCTCGTCTGCACGGGCTACCGTGACGCGGCTGGCAAGGTCGTTTCCGGCGTCCCTCGTAACGACGCGGTGCGCCGCACGCTACAGCCCATCTACGCCACCCTGCCTGGCTGGACGGCCGATATCACCAAGGTGCGCTCCTACGCCCAGCTGCCTGCCGAAGCGCGTCGCTACGTCGCCTTCACAATGGCCGAGATCGTCCGCCTGGCTTCCCGCGGCGGTTCCCTCCCCTCCCTTCCGAACCTCCGCTACATCGGCGTCGGTCCGGACCCTGACCAGATCATCTCCGACGTCCCCGCGACGGCCGAGCTCATCAAGCAGGCCTGACTCACTTCCGCTGCCGCGCCGATGGCTGATCTGGAACATAACTTCGCCATCCCGCTCTGGGCTCTCGTCGACCAAACCAAAGTGGAGGCCGGCACGTCCGATCTGCGCGGCCTCGCCAAGGAACTTGGCAAGTGGCTGGCGCACAATTTCGATGTCGACCACAAGGGCGTGGCGATCGAGGAACCCTCGGGCACCGAACCCGGCGCGATGCCGATGTTCGTCGTCGCGAGCGTCCCGCAGGCGCAATGGCACGTGATGATCGCGCTGGCCCAGAGCCGCGATTGTAAGCTGTTCGTGGTGCTCCCGACGGAAAGCGGTGCCTTCGGACTTCAGGAGTTGAACATCCCGAAGCCGGAGTGATCAGGCCGCGAAGGCCTTGACGGTCTCGAGATGTAGCTCGGCCACCTGCTCCAAGGTCAGGCCTCCCCATTTGTAGCCGCCCGCCAAGGCGAAGATGTGCGGGATCTTCCGCGCTCTTGCCCAATGCACGACGAGCTTCTCGCGCTTACGGATCATCTCCTTGGTGATGCCCTTCATGCCTCCAGCCTTCTCATAGGTGTCCATGCCAGCGTTATAAATCAGGAAATCCACGCGCTCCAAGGAGTGTAGTGCATCCTCAACGTGTCCGAGGTAGCCCTTCGGATTGTCGACCTCGACGTAGAAGTGCCGAGCCGGATCGGATGGCTCCCAAGAGTCGAACGAGTTCACGGTGACATCAGCCAAATAGACCTGCTTGTGGTCGCCAAGAATGTCGAAAGTGCCGCCGCCCGCATGGGCATCGAGATCCAGGATACCGACGGTCTTGACCTTCTTAAGGGCCTCAAGCGCGGCGAGGGCCAGTCCATTGAACTGGCAGAAGCCGTTACCAGAATTCTTACGGGCATGGTGCAGTCCGCTGGAGAGGCTGCCGGAGCGGCCATTCTTCAACGCCTCCTTGACGGCATCGCGCATGCCTCCAGTCGAGGCGAGGATGCTATCCAGTAACGGCTGCGACCAAGGGCCGACCTCCAGGAAACTGCCTTTGTCCTCGAAGGTACTGCGCACGTGTTCGGACGTATGGATTGATTCGAGCTCTTGGCGCGTCGCGAGCTTGGGTGCCTCCAGCCAGACCTCACCCGCGTTGCCGGCTTCGATCATCTCGGCGACCAGCTTGGACTTAGTGACGGTCTCGGACTTCCCTTCGACCACGTAGGCGGGGCTATAATAGACGGTGAGCGGCGGCTGCGGCATGAGGATGTTATGCCTACAGCCAGCCACCCCGTCAAATCCGCCCCTTGTCATAGGTTGCGGTTGGCTTCGGGCGGTGGCTTCGCCATGGTCAACGCGTCGCCCACCATGCCATTCGACCCCAAGATTCCACGAGAACTCGCTAATAAACTGGGGCGCGAGGCGATGAAGGTCATCGACCTGGGTCTCTACGCCACGCCGACCAGCCAACAGGTCGACATCGCCGCTGACATCGCCGCGGCCGTCGCGCGGACCACCCATCTACCGCCCGACCATCGGCATACCACCCCCCGCACGGGACTACACGCGACAGCCATCGAAGTTACCGATGAGACCTCCCTGTCCGCGGCCGCCCGCCACGATGCGGCCGGCCTGCGCTCGCTAGTGCTCAACTTCGCCTCCCCGACCGTCGCCGGCGGCGGCTTCCTCGCCGGCGAACGCGCCCAAGAGGAATACCATTGCCGCTCCTCGGCGCTCTTCGCCTGCCAACTCGGCGGACCGATGTATGCCTTCCACCTCCAGCAGGGCAACGCACTCCGTTCTGATGCGATGATCTATTCCCCGGACGTTCCCGTCTTCCGGGACGATGAGCATCGCATGCTCGAGACGCCCTTCAAGGTCACCTTCGTGTCAGCCGCCGCCTGCGACGCCCGTGATGTCGCCCCACTCGATCAGACGAAGATTCCCGGTGCCATGAGCGCACGCATCGTCAAGGTGCTCGCGATCGCCCAAGCCAATGGACACGACGCGCTCGTGCTCGGCGCTTGGGGCTGCGGCAACTTCGCCAACGATCCCGGATTGATTGCCGACCTTTTCCGCCAGGCCCTCGACGGCCCCTTCAAGGGTGCGTTTCGTCAGGTGACCTTCGCGATCGTGGACACCACGCCCGATCAACGTTGCCTGAACCAATTCCGCTTGGCGCTCTCGCCCAAAGCCCCACCAGGGCACAACTGAGGCGCTTATTTGAGGCGGCCTAGGATGGCTTCGCCGACAGTGGCGCCAAGGAAATCGTAGCCGGCTCCGGTGAAATGCACGTCCAACGGCGGCTGGAATTCCTTCAGGCGAGGAGTCATCGCGCCGAAGAGGTCATCCGTCGGGATGCCGTGCTTCTTCATCACCTCGGCGGCGAGGGCATTCTTCTCGACAATGGACACGGCGGTCTGCTTCTGGGCGGGATTATCCGGAATCGGCGTCGTGCTGGCCCAGATGAGCTTAGCACCGGTCTTCTCGAGGCGAACGACGATCTCTTCGAGGCGCTTCACGTAGTCGGCCGCCGGCGTGGCGCGGTCATGGATACCAAAATTGAAATGGATGACGTCCCACTTCCCTGCGCCGAGCCAGGCATCGAGGTTCTTGAGGCCCGAAGCGGTGGGACCGCAATTAGCCGGGGCGCGGTGGACGTTCGCCTTACCCGCGAGGGCCTTGCGGGTGGGCTGGGTGTAGCCACGCGAAACGGAATCCCCGATAAGCAGGATGCGCGGTAGCTTCGGGTCGTCCTTCACGAAGTCCCAGGCACTCGACTGGCCGGCGATCTTACCGCGCTTGTGCAGAGGTAGGTAAAAGCCGTTACCTAGGTTGGCCTGAAGCACCTTCTCCCACGCTTGCTCTTCCGGCGAGAGCTGGGCGACCAAAGCCTGATACTTCACTTCCACGGCGGCATCCTGGGCCGCTTTCTTGGCAGCCGCCTCCTTGGCGTT
>CALEEU010000267.1 GCA_937875975.1 uncultured Opitutia bacterium
TCATGTCCCAGCTCGTCGGCAAACGTATCACCCTCGGTGTCACCGGTTCCATCGCCGCCTACAAGGCCGCGGACCTGATCTCCCAGCTGGTCAAGTATGGCGCCGAGGTCCAGGTCGTCATGACCAAGGGAGCCACGCAGTTCATCACCCCGATGACGCTGCAGGTCCTCTCTCGCCGACCGGTGGCGTTTGATCTCTGGGCCGAGGGAGCTAATTCCGTCCCAGGCCACATCGAGATCGCCGATTCCTCCGACCTGCTCCTCGTCGCGCCGCTTTCCGCCAATGTAATGGCCGAGTTCGCCCACGGCCTCGCCCCGGACTTGCTGACCAGCGTCTACCTCGCGACTCGTGGCCCAGTCCTCCTATGCCCGGCGATGAACGGTAAAATGTACGAGCACGCCGCCACCCAGGCCAATCTGAAGACGCTCCGTTCCCGCGGTCATGCGATCGTCGAGCCAGCTGAAGGCATGCTGGCCTGCGGCTATGAAGGAAATGGCAAGCTCGCGCCGGTCGAAGAAATCGTCAGCCGCGTGCTCTCGATCCTGGGCTGAGTCCGATGGAGCCGCGCGCCCTCCGCCAGCGACTCGAGGCTTCGGCGAAGGCGCTGGGCTTTGACGCGTTCGGCGTGGCGCCAGTCGAGGTCGACGTCCGCGCAGACTATTTTAAAAAATGGATCGCCGATGGCATGCACGGCGACATGGCCTGGCTGGCTCGAAATCCCGATCGCCGTACCGACGCCCGTAAGGTGATGCCGGAGGCCCGCAGCCTCGTGGTCGTTGGACTCAATTATTATCAGCCGCATCCGCCGGCCGGCTACCGTATCGCGAAGTACGCGCTCGGTGCTGATTACCACGACGTGATTCTCGCCCGCCTCCAGCAGCTCTGCGAAGCGATGAAGGAACTCGGCGGTGAACAGAAGCCTTACGTCGACACCGGCCCCGTGCTCGAAAAGCCCGTCGCCGCGGCCGCCGGCCTTGGCTGGCAGGGCAAGAGCACCATCCTCATCCACCGCGGTGCGGGGACCTGGCTCTTCCTCGGCGTCATCCTGACGACCCTTGAACTCGAAGTTTCCGCCGCCAAGGAGCCGGACCGTTGTGGCACGTGTACGCGCTGCATCGACGCTTGTCCGACGGCTGCGATCATCGCCC
>CALEEU010000268.1 GCA_937875975.1 uncultured Opitutia bacterium
CGTGCGGGGATACGATTCCGCCCGAAGGATGGAAAGCCGGAGTTCGTCCACACCCTCAATGGTTCCGGCCTCGGCCTGCCGCGCGTCCTCGCCGCCATCTTGGAGAACAATCTCCAGGCCGACGGTACCGTCCGCGTGCCTGAGGTGCTCCGTCGATGGTACGGCAAGGAAACGCTGTCGTTCTGACGTCCGCTTTGGATTGGCAGGGCTTCGGCGCGACGTAGTCTGACCGCGTGCCGATGAGCCTGCCTACTCCCGATGCCTTGCGCGCGGCCGCTTTGCGGTTGCCGCGCTTGCCGTCGGCACCCGAAGGGCGCGGGCCGATCGCCGTCGCGGTTTCGGGTGGCGCGGATTCGGTCTGCTTGCTTTGCGCGCTCTGGGCGGACGAAGGCGTGCGGCCGAG
Organism: uncultured Opitutia bacterium; assembly: GCA_937875975.1. Taxonomy (GTDB): domain Bacteria; phylum Verrucomicrobiota; class Verrucomicrobiia; order Opitutales; family UBA953; genus UBA953. Next base: position 404 of record CALEEU010000268.1, read on the forward strand.
ATTACACGTCCTGCACTTCGATCACCGCGTGCGGGGCGAAGCTTCGGCGGAAGACGCCCGTTTCGTCGCGGCCCTGTGCGCGGCCCTTGACGTGCCTTGCGTGCTCGGAATGAGGGCGGAGCCGGGGGAGGCTTCGGAGGCGGACCTGCGTTCGGCCCGCGACGCGTTCTTCGCCGAACAGCGTCAGGCTCTTGGTTTCGAACTGCTTTGCACCGCACATCATCTCGACGACGTCGTCGAGAACGCTCTGCTCCGCCTTGCTCGCGGCGCCGGGCTCGCCGGCCTCGCTGCCCCGCGGGCGCTGCAGGATTTCCGCGATGGCCACCGTCGCTGGCGTCCGCTGATTGCTGCCGGCATTGCGAAGCCTTCGCTGCTAGTTTCGCTTCAGGCCGCCGGGATTCCTTGGCGCGAGGATGCCACGAACGCGTTACCTATTGCGGCCCGTAATCGTATCCGCACTTGGCTGGCCGACGGGGGCGAAGCGGCCTTAGGGGTTGGATATGCGGAGGGGTTCGCTCGTTCCGCTCGGATTATTGGTGAGGCCCAAGCGGCCTTGGCCAGCTGGGCCCGGGAGCTGGGCTGTGTCGTCTCCGCTGCCGGCACTATGCCTATCGGTGCGCTCAAGGGCCGCCCGGATGCCTTAGCGCAGGAGTGCCTACGCGAGTTCCTGCATCGCCATGGAGTCGCCGACCCCAGTGCGAAATCACTTCTACCGCTCTCGTCGGCGATTGTTGCCGGGAGCGACGCCCAGTCCGCCGTGCGCGGCATCTTTGTGCGCGTGAAGGGCGGAGAGCTTTCCATTCTGACCGAGACTCCGCCGTTCGGTCCTGAAGAGCGGCGCTTGCTGATGGGTTCGCCTGATGACGAAGGCGGCTTGCTTGCCGAAGTCGTGGAGGTCGATGCGCCGCTGTGGGCAAGCCTGTCTCGCGGAGACATCTCCCCCGCGAAGGAGGTCTACCTCGTCGCGCCGGTTGCGGCGCTTGTTTGGCGAGGACGAATGGAAGGTGATCGCTATCAGCCGCTCGGCTCATCCGGGACGGCCAAGCTGTCGGACCTGCTCATCAACCGCAAAATCCCGGCGGAAAGGCGGGAGACCCTGCCGGTGGTGCTGGCTGGCTCCGAGATTCTCTGGGTGCCGGGCCTGCCGCCGGCCGAGTCCAGCCGTCTGGCCGGGCCCACGAAGGGGGCTCTCCGGTTGACTTGGCTTGGTCTCTGCTTAGGTTAAACCTTCTGCCCATGAGTCAAAACGACCAGCCAGATGATAACAAAAACGGCCCCCGCTTGAACGCCAAACCCGTGTTAGTCTGGCTGTTGCTGATGGCCGCCATCATCGCCCTTTTCAACATCCCGGGCGCGGAGTCCCGTAACGCCGTCCAGAGGCTGGAGGTCACCCAGGTTCTCGCCTACGCCCAGGAGAAGAAGATCAAGAACCTCACGATTCAGCCTAACCCGACCGGTGGTAATAATCGCTGGGTGCACATCACGGGCGAACTCGAAGTCGCCGGAGCCAAAGACGACGAAAAGGCGCGCTTCTTCGCCGATGGCAGTCTGACCGAAAAGGCATTCGAGGCTCTCCAGGCTTCCGTCTCCCGCGACTCTTTCAAGGAAGTCCCTGCCCAGACGGGTTGGACGATGTTCCTCTACAACGTGCTCCCCACGCTCCTTATCTCGGGCGTGGTGCTGTTCATGATGTACCGGTTCCTCAAGAACGCTAACCGCGGCGCGATGCAGTTCGCCAAGTCCCGCGCACGCCTTAACTCCACCGATAAGGAATCCACGACCTTCAAGGACGTCGCGGGCTGCGATGAGGCCAAGGAAGAGGTGAAGGAGATCGTCGATTTCCTGAAGGACCCGAAGCGTTTCACGAAGATTGGCGCGAATATCCCGAAGGGAGTGCTCATGGTAGGTCCTCCTGGAACGGGTAAGACCCTGCTCGCCCGCGCAGTTGCCGGCGAGGCTGGCGTGCCTTTCCTCAGCATCAGCGGTTCGGACTTCGTCGAGATGTTCGTCGGCGTCGGTGCCGCCCGCGTGCGCGACACCTTTGAGCAGGCCCGCAAGCTCGCCCCCTGCATCATCTTCATCGATGAAATCGACGCGGTCGGCCGCCAGCGCGGCGCCGGTGTCGGCGGCGGCAACGACGAGCGCGAGCAGACCCTCAACTCCCTCCTCGTCGAGATGGACGGTTTCGATGGCCAAGCCGGCGTCATCGTCATCGGCGCCACCAACCGTTCCGACGTCCTCGACTCCGCTTTGCTCCGTCCTGGTCGCTTCGATCGTCAGGTCTTCGTCGACTTGCCCGACTTGCGTGGTCGCGAGGCCGTGCTGGCCGTGCACGCCAAGCGCTTCCAGCTGGCTCCGTCCGTCGACCTTCAGCGGGTCGCCCGCATCACGACCGGAATGTCCGGCGCCGATCTGGCTAATCTCCTCAATGAAGGCGCCCTCCATGCGGGCCGTCGTAATCGCGAGAAGGTCGAGATGTCGGACATCGAGGAAGCTCGCGACAAGATCGCCTACGGCCGCGAGCGCAAGAAGGTCATGGACGAGTCCGACCTCAAGAACACCGCCTATCACGAGGCTGGCCACGCGGTGGTGCAGGCCCTCATCGATGACGGCGCGCTCCCGCTGCATAAGGTCACCATCATCCCGCGCGGCCGCGCTCTTGGCATGGCCATGCTCATGCCGACCAAGGAGATACTCGGTTATTCCCGCAAGCGTCTGCTCGATTACATCTGCATGGCGATGGCTGGTCGCATCGGCGAGAAGGTCATCTCTGGCGAAATCTCCAACGGTGCCTCGAGCGACATCAAGCAGGCCACGCGTTTTGCGCGCCAGATGGTCTGCGACTGGGGTATGAGCGACCTCGGCCCGATCGCCTACGGCGAGAATTCCGACACCGTCTTCCTTGGTCGCGAGATTTCCCGCACCCAGAATCACAGCGACGCCACCGCGCGTCGTATCGATGAGGCCATCTCCGCCATCGTGCAGGAGCAGTATGTCCGCGCGGAGAAACTCATCGCCGATAACGCCGACGCCCATCGCAAGATCGCCGAGGCCCTCCTGCAGTACGAGACCCTCGACGGCGTGCATGTGATGGAAATCCTCAAGACCGGCTCCATTCAGACGCCGATCGCCGGACCCGTTGTGGCGCCTGCTCCGGCGGCTGATATCGCTCAGCCTCCGTCGATCCCTGCCTCCGACGCTGGTTCAGGCCTGCAGTCCACGCCGAGCCCCGCTTGAGGTTTGCCCTCGGCCGGCAGGGGAGATAGGGTAGGGCATGGTCATCGGACTCACGGGCGGTATCGGCTGCGGCAAGACCGCAGCGGCCGCCTGCTTTGCGGAGCTCGGCTTCAATGTCGTCGATGCGGATCAGCTGGCCCGACAGGTATTGGAGTCTGCCGATTGCGTCAGCCAGCTACGCGCCCGCTGGGGCGATGCCTGCCTGGGGCCGGAGGGTCGGCCTAATCGCCGATGGATCGCGACGAAGGTTTTTAATGACCCAGCGGAGCTGGCCTTCCTTGAGGGCCTGACGCATCCAGAAGTTGCCCGACTCCGGCAGGCGGCCGTCGTAGAGACGAAACGACATCACGTGGTCGAGATTCCGCTCCTTTTCGAAAAAAACCTGACCACAGGATTCGAGTTCATCGTGTGTGTCGCTTGCTCCGAAGAGACGCGGCGGTCCCGCCTGCTCGAAAAGGGCCTCACCGAAGAAGAAATTTTACGCCGTATCGCTTCACAAATGCCTCTCTCGGAGAAGGTTAAGCGTTCTGATGTCGTTTTTTGGAACGATGGAGAGCCGGAATTCCTGCGTGCGCAGGTTGCGGCACTCGTCGGCCGACTTCCGGCCCCGTAAATCCAAGCATCTTTGGTTAATTTGCGATTGCGGGCAAGGTGCCCGGATTTAGGGTATTTTTCCCCGTTGTTCACCTCTCTGAGGAACAATCTCCCTACCCCTATCTTCCGCTCCGGATTTCCCTACTGTGACGACCGCCGACGACTACGTCATCCAATTCATACAGGACAAGGGACTGGTGTCTCCTGCCGACGTGACCGCGGCCCGCGCCGCCATCGAGCCCATCCCAGACGGTCAGAATGCGGACACCCTGACCCTCTCCAAGCTGGTCGAGACCGGTAAGGTCGAATGGCCCAAGATCACGGCTGCCCTCAGCCTGGAGTTTGACATGGAACTCGTGGATGTCGCGATGGTCACGCCCTCCGATGACATCTTGAAGCTCATCAGCCGCGAGCAGGCCGAGAAGCATAATATCCTGCCGCTGCAGATGGATGGCACCGAGCTGCTCATGGCCATCTCGGACCCGCTTGATACCGAGACCATCGATTCCGTCTCGCGCGTGCTCAAGCTCGCGATCAACCCGAAGCTGGCCCCGCCGGATGCGCTCAAGGAAGCTATTTCGCGCTGTTATAACGGCGGGCAGATTGGTGGTTCAGCGTCTTATTCCGACATCTTGGGCAAGGGCAGCGATGACGGCTTAGCCGTCGAACTCCCCCAGGGCGGAGACGTCAAGGAAGACGACGCGCCGATCATTCGTTACGTCAACTCGCTCATCGTCGATGCCATCCGTCGCAAGGCGTCGGACATCCACCTCGAGCCTCTGGAGAAGCGTTTCCGCGTCCGTTTCCGCGTCGACGGTGTGTTGCAAGAGATGAAGGGTCCGCCCAAGCGCCTTCAGCCTTCGATCATCTCTCGCCTCAAGCTCATGGCCGAAGTTTCGCTCGCCGAGAAGCGAATCCCTCAGGACGGACGCATTCAGGCCCGTACCGGCGGCCGTGAAATCGACTTGCGCGTCTCGGTCCTCCCGACCGTCTACGGCGAATCGATCGTCATGCGAATCCTCGACAAGGAAGGCCTTAAGCTTGGCCTCCCTGAGCTGGGTTTCTTCGCCGACGACCAAGCCAAGTTCCAAGGGCTGATTTCCGGCTCCGACGGCGTCTTCCTCGTCACCGGTCCGACCGGTTCGGGTAAGTCCACCACGCTATATTCGGCGCTGAATTACATCAACAAGCCCGACCGTAAGATTATTACCGTCGAGGATCCCGTGGAATACCAGATGGCCGGGATCAACCAGGTGCAGGTGAAGCGCGACGTCGGGATGACTTTCGCCGCCGCCCTTCGCGCCATGCTTCGTCAGGCCCCGAACATCGTGATGATCGGTGAAATTCGAGATCTCGAGACCGCGGAAATCGCGATCAATGCGGCTCTCACGGGCCACATGGTGTTCTCGACCCTCCACACTAACGATTCCGTCAGCTCTGTCACCCGACTCGTCGACATCGGGGTCAAGCCCTTCCTCGTTTCCGCCGCCTTGCGCGGCGCGCTCGCGCAGCGACTCGTGCGTCGTAATTGTCAGGCCTGCGCAGTCCCCTACAAGCCGACCTCCAAGGAGCTCTACTCCATCGGCATGAGCGAGCAGGATCTCGCCAGCGCCACGCCCATGAAGGGAGCCGGCTGCCCGAAGTGCGGCGAGCGCGGCTACAAAGGCCGTCGCGGCGTCTTCGAGCAATTCATCATCACGGAGGAGATCCAGGAGATGATTTACGGCGGCTCGAACCTCGTCCAGCTCCGCCGCAAGGCCCGCGAGGCCGGCATGCGCACCATGCGCGAGGACGGCCAGCGCAAGGTCGCCTCGGGCATGACCACCATCGAGGAAGTGCTCGGCGCCACCGTCGCGGACGACGTCATCTAAGCTCATGGCCTACGAGATGAACCAGTTGTTGGAGGCCATGGTCGAGAATGGCGCTTCGGACCTGCACATCCGCGTGGGCCGTTCCCCCAGCCTGCGCGTCAACGGGGACATCATTTCCATCGATGGTCCGGCCCTCACGGAAGCCGAGGCCAAGTCCATGGTCATGGCCATCGTGCCGCCCGCCCATGTCGCCCGGCTCGATGCGGATGGCGGCTGCGACTTCGCCTTCTCCTTCCGCGACAAGACGCGACTGCGCGTGAACGCTTTCCGCGGCCTTGGCGGCCATGGCATGGTGCTGCGCCTGTTGCCATCGGCCATGTTCACGCTTGAGCAGCTACGTCTGCCGCCGGTCATCAAAGACATGCTCAAGCGCGCGCGTGGCCTGGTGCTCGTCACTGGCCCCACCGGCTCCGGCAAATCCACCACGCTCGCCTCCATGATCAATTGGATCAACGAGAACGAACAGGGACATATCATTACGATTGAGGACCCAATCGAGTACACCCACGCCCACAAGAACTGCCTCATCACGCAGCGTGAAGTCGGTGTCGACCTACCTTCCTTCTCCGAGGGCGTTCGTTCCGCGCTCCGTCAGGATCCAGACGTCATCCTCATCGGTGAAATGCGTGACCTCGAGACCATTGAGGCTGCCGTCACTGCGGCTGAGACCGGTCACCTCGTCCTCGGCACGCTCCATACCTCCGGCGCCACGCGCACGATCGACCGCATCATCGACGCGTTCCCCGCTTCCGCCCGCGACCAGATTCGCGCCCAGCTTGCTACCTCCCTTAGCGCCGTCATCTCGCAGTGCCTGTTGCACACCACCGACGATAAGCGCGTCGCAGCGTTTGAGATCATGGTGCGCACGGATGCCATCGGCGCGAAGATCCGCGACGGCAAGACCTACCAGCTGCTCAGCGACATCGAGACCGGTAGCGCCCGCGGTATGCGCACCCTCGACAGCGATTTGCTCGCCCTTTTCTTCCAAGGCACCGTGTCCGAGGAGGAAGTCTTCAATTACTGCCAGAACCCCGAAGCCATGCGCGAGCGCATGCGCGGTGGGGCAGCGGCGCGTTAAACCCCTACCCAAACCCTTTCCCTCTCCCTTCCCATGTTCGACGACCATAGTGACGTGATCCGCGATATCGCCCTCGAGGCTGGCCTTGTGACGCCAACCCAGGCTGAGGAGATCTGGGAGTCGCATGCGACCACCGGAAAGTCTTTCTGTGACAGCCTCGTTGACGCCGGCCTGGCCGACCGACCGACCATTTTACAGGCCATCGCCGACCATCTTCAGGTCCAATTTTATTCCGCCGTGCCGTCCGATCCGGGCGAGGCCCTGACCAAACTGCTCAAGGCGCCGCAGGCCCATAAGTACGTCGTGCTGCCCGTCTCCGACGAAGCTGGCAAGTTGACGCTGGTCGCGAAGGACCCTTTCAACTCGTCCGTCATCAGTGAGCTGAGCTTCATCTTGCAGAAGGATATCGAACTGGCCGTGGCAGACCCCGCCCAGGTCGAAGCCGCCGTCACGAACGTCTACGGCGAAGCCACTTCCGCCTCGATGGAAGACTTGCTCGGCGAATTCGGTGAGGTGGATACTACCGCCGTCACCGATGAGGATGTCACCAAGCAGGCCAGCCAGGCGCCGATCATTCGTTTCGTCGATCTCGTCCTCCAGGAAGGCGTCAAGGCCAAGGCGTCGGACATCCACTTCGAGCCGTTTGAGCATGAGTTCCGGATTCGTCTCCGTATCGACGGCTCGCTTTATGAAATGGCGCCTCCGCCCAAGAACCTTGCCTCGGCCGTCATCGCCCGCGTCAAGGTCCTCTCATCGCTTAACATTGCTGAGCGCCGCGTGCCGCAGGACGGACGCATCAAGACCACCATCAGCGGTCGTCAGATCGACCTTCGTGTGTCGACCCTGCCGACGCAGTTCGGCGAGTCCGTGGTGCTTCGAATCTTGGACAAGACCGTTGTCAACCTGAGCCTCGAGGCCCTGTCGATGCAGGATGACATCAAGGAAGGAATCCGCGCGATGGTCGGTCGTCCGAACGGCATCTTCATCGTCACCGGTCCGACCGGTTCCGGTAAGACGACCACACTTTACTCGGCGCTCCGCGAGGTGAATACCGAGGACGTTAAGATCCTGACCGCCGAAGACCCGGTCGAATATGAAGTCGAAGGCATCATGCAGGTGCCCATCAACCACCAGGTCGGCCTCACCTTCGCCGCCGCGCTCCGCTCATTCCTTCGACAGGACCCGGATACCATCATGGTCGGTGAAATCCGAGATCTCGAGACCGCCCAGATCGCCGTGCAGGCCTCGCTGACCGGCCACGTCGTACTTTCCACGCTCCACACCAACGACGCCCCTGGCGCCGTCACTCGACTGATCGACATGGGCCTGGAGCCGTTCCTTATCTCGGCTTCACTTGAAGGCGTGCTCGCCCAGCGTCTCCTCCGTCGCGTGTGCAAGACCTGCCGTACTGCCTATGAGCCGGATAAGGACGTCATCAACATGCTCGATGTCGATGCGCTCGAGATCGCCAACAAGCAGTTCTACTACGGCAAGGGTTGCGCGGACTGTAGCCGCTCCGGCTATAAAGGCCGCCAAGGCCTCTTCGAGCTGATGACGATCAATGACCAGCTTCGGGCGCTCATCACCCAGAAGTCCCCGACGCTTGTCCTCAAGCAGAAGGCGATCGAGTCCGGTATGCGTCCGCTCCGTGAAGACGGCCTGCGTTGTATCTTCGACGGTCATACCTCTATCGAGGAAGTCCTCAAGTACACCTAACTTTCACAACACCCCACACACTCCCATGCCCGAATACAAGTACACCGCCATCGATCGCACCGGGGCGCAGACCTCCGGTAAAATTGAGGCCGTTAATGACGAGCAGGCCCGCCAGAAACTGATGGCGAAGGGCCTGATGGTCACCACGCTCGCCAACGACAGTGGCTCGGCCAAACCCGCCGCCGCTCCGGTGGTTGCGGCCAAAGGAGGCTTTTCGTTCGGTGCCAAGGTCAGCCAGAACGACGTCACTGTGATGACGCGCCAGCTGGCCACGCTCATCGTCGCCGGCCTACCGTTGCTCCGCGCCCTTGAACTGATCACTAAGCAGGAACGCAATCCGGCCTTCAAGGTCATCCTCGCTAACGTCGCCGACAGCGTCTCCCAGGGTAATAACCTTTCGGAAGCCCTTCAGGCGCACCCGAAGGTCTTCGACAAGCTCTTCGTCAATATGGTTCGCGCCGGTGAAGCGGGCGGCGTGCTCGACAAGGTCCTCGATCGTCTCGCGAAGTTCCGCGAGAAGGCCGAGCGCATCCAGAAGAAGGTCAAAGCCGCGATGGTCTACCCGGGCGTCGTTATGTCCGTGGCCATCATCATCGTCTACATCCTGATGGTGAAGGTCGTCCCTTCCTTCCAGAAGCTGCTCGATGGCCAGAAGACCCAGATGCCTCCGCTGACGGAGTTCGTCATCGGCATCTCTAAACTGCTGACGGTCTACTGGTGGGCCACGCCGATCCTGATCTTTGGCATCTACTTCGGCCTGAAGTCCTGGTTGGCGACGGAGAAGGGCAAGGAGCTCTTCGACCGCATCATCTTCCGGTTACCCAAAGTCGGCACGTTTGTGCAGATTGTCTCCGTTTCGCGCTTCGCCCGAACGTTTGGTACGCTCATGGCTTCCGGCGTGCCGATCCTGCAATCCATCACGATCACCCGCGACACGCTCGACAATGTCGTCATCGCGAAGTCCCTTGAGCGCGTGCATGACCGCGTCCGCGACGGCGAGCCGCTCTCCGTGCCGCTCGAACAGTCCGGCGTCTTCCCGCAGATGGTCACTTCGATGATCCAGGTCGGTGAAGAGACCGGTCAGCTGCCCGAGATGCTCAATCGCGTCGCCGACATCTATGACGAAGAAGTGGACAATGCGGTGAGCGCACTGACCTCGATCATCGAGCCAGTCCTCATCGTTTTCCTCGCCGTCGTCGTGGGTGCTATCGTGCTCGCGATGTTCCTCCCGCTGATCGCGCTCATCACCAAGATGACCGGCGGCGGCTGAGCCGTCCCACGTAGAAATGACGAAGCCCGATCCGCAAGGAGTCGGGCTTTTTCGTGACCAGGGCGGGGGGGTGATTCCCCCCAAAAAGGAGGCGGCTTGCATACCCCTATGCAAGCCGCCTGTTTTTTACTGCTTTATCTTACTTACCCCATTGTCCCGTAGGACAAATTTAATACCTGATACCGTGCAATTAAATCCGGTCGGTTCAAGCCTAATTCGAATCTTTTTGGTCACTCTTTTAAGTGACTGCCCTTCAAGGGCTTAAAATTGGGTGCAGGGGTAGGATTTGAACCTACGACCTTCAGGTTATGAGCCTGACGAGCTAACCGGGCTGCTCCACCCTGCAATAAGTGGGAGGCGAAGGAGAAAGCGGCCAGGGCCCAGCCGCAAGCCATTTCTTACGCGAGTTCTCCCTCGGCGTTCTGGGCAAAAAGGGTTGAAGCAGGCGGGGCAGAGGAGAAGATTGCCCACCCCCTTCTCGCGATGACTGAAGAAACTCCCACGCCCCCTCCCGGCGATGTCCCTCCGGCTGACCAGATCAAGGTCGATGCGGATTCGATCGTATCGAAGCGCCGGAAGCTCAGTCTCTGGCAGCGCATCGGGGCCAGCGGTCTTTCCGTCTCGCTCGCGATCCACGTCCTGCTGGTCTTCGTGGCCGCGGCGTTTGTCGTCTCGACGGTCACCGACAACGCCAAGAAGGATCCCAACACCTTTGCCACGGGCGCCGGCGGCGGTTCGGGCGGCGAGCGCGTGAAGAGCACCGAGCGCAAGGTCAAACCCAAGAACGTCAAGTCCCTCGCCAAGACCACCACTCGCATCACTTCTAAGAGCGCTTCGGCTTCGATCGCACTCCCCGACATGCCGAACTCGGCTTCGGCTTCCTCGATGATCTCCGGCGCGATGGCGGGCGGCTCGTCCAAAGGTTTCGGCGGCGGCTCCGGCGGTGGCATCGGTACCGGTCGCGGCATGGGCTCCGGCGGCGGCAAGAACTTCGTCGCGCGTCCGGTCATGGGCGCGAACATCTTCTCCCAGCGTCTGGCGGTCTACTTCGACGCCTCGGCCTCGATGCTTCCTTATCTTGACCGCGTCGAAGCGGAAATCCGCGACAAGTTCCCGGATGCCGACGTATTCCTCAGCAATGGCGTCTTTATCGACGTCCATGACAACGAGATCGTCGGTGGCGATAAATTCAAGGGTGCTCCGTTCCTGAATCGCCCGACTGGCAACGGTTCCAAGAAGAACGCCAAGGGTGAACTCGTCCCGACCGAGACCAATGTAAACAAGCTCACCCCTGCCGGGCGAAATATCTACAAGAAGTACGCCGCCAACTTCAAGACGGGCTCCGTCGGCGGTTGGATTGACATCCTCAAGGATGAACGGGCATACGACGCGCTCATCATCTTCTCTGACTTCCAGGACGGCGTCCGCCAGATCCGCACCAAGGCCATCGGCAACGTCTCGGCCTACAAGCCCGACAAGGGTATGCGCGCCGACCCGCCCGTCGTCTTCTCCGATCGCACCAATCAGGGTGGAGGCTTTGCCCGTTCGGTCACCCTGATCGCCAGCGGTGGCGCTTCCGGCCAGCCGGTCGTGCAGTGTAAGGAAACCACGGGTCTGATCGTGGGCATGGTCGCCCTCGGCTCGGGCATCCCTCCAGGCACGACGGTCATCGAGATCAAGGATAACGTCAGCTTCACCCTCAGCAAGCCCCTCACCGCCGCCCCCTCCGGCCGCGTCGTCTGTAACAATGGTGGCGACAAGCGCTTCCCCGAAGAGAAGAAGTGGGAAGACGAGTGGGAGAAGGCCTTCGCCGGTGCCCGCGAGAACAAGGGCCCACGCCTCTATCTCATCAGTACCTCGCGCGCCTACGGCAACAAGCCAGGGACGATCCTTCAGCGCTGCGTCTCCGCTTCTGACGGCAGTGCCATCATGGTCAAGTTCGGCAATGCGAAGAAAGGCACCAACACGATCAATGACCTGCACAACTATGACGATCTTTACGTCGGCATGCCGGTGGGTGGTCGCGGGATTCCCGAAGGCGTCACGCTTGTGGCGATGCCGACCTTCAAGAACATCGTCGATCCCGAAGACCCGGAGAAGAAGCGCATGAAGCGCGTCATCGACAAGCAGCTCACCATTTCCGCCCCGGTGCTCGAAGATTCCACCAACGCGGTCTTCTCCTTCACTCCGCTTATCCAGGCCGTCGGCACGCTCGCCAAGGCCGCGAAGACCATCGAAGACGTCTCGGGGTCGATCGACCTCAAGCCGGGCATGATCGTCGTGGATGGTCGCTTCCCGGTCGGCACCAAGGTGATTTCCGTGACCCCGAACAAGGCCGCCGTCGGTTTCTTTACGGTTGAAATGTCGGCGCCCTCTAACGCCGCCGCGGCTAACGCGGTCCTGCGTTTCCGTCCGGCCGCTTCGACCACGGGCAACGCCCGCAGCGCCGCTCCTGCTCGCTAAGCGCAGTTTCATCGGATCAAAAGGCGAAGCCCTCAGGCTTCGCTTTTTTGTGCTTAGGGCAAAGTCCCCGCGCGATAAAAACAAAATAAAGTTCCAACGTCCCGCCCTCGCTCGCATCATCAATTCATCCCCGTCCATGAGCGCTCCAAAAATCTTCACGATTTTCGTACTGACCCTGTCGGCCGCTTTCGCCCATGCAGCCAAGTCCGGCGGCGGGACGGTAGGCGGCGATGAGGTGGCTCCGCGTATCGCGGTCTACCTAGATTGCTCCAGTTCCATGGTCCCCTACCTCGACGCCGTCGAGGCCGAGGTGCGTACGCAGTTTCCTGATGCCGATGTCTTCAAGGTGCCCGCCATCAAGATCTGGGTCGATGGCGCCGTCATCCGCGGTGGCGCGACGTCCGTGCTGCCGCATATGCCCGCGGCTTCGGGGCCGACGGTGAGCCTAGACACCAGTCGCCTCAGCCCGACCGGTAAGGCGATCCTGGCCCGCTACGCGGGAAACTTCGAGAAGGGTTCCGTGGGTGCCTGGATCGACATCCTGCGGACCGAGAAGCGCTACGAAGCGCTGGTGATCTTCTCCGACTTCAACGATCAGGTCCTACAGGTGCGACTGAGCAAGCCTCCCGTGCAGACTTACGTCGACGATGCCGGCCAGCGCCACTTGCCAGAATCGGAACTCCCGGACGACCGTACCGTCACCGAGAAGGCGTGGGAAGATGCCTGGGTTGGCTCCTTTGACCTGGCCAATGCGGGCAAGGCGCCCGTGCTCTATCTTTTCTCCACGCGTAATCCGGCCAGCCGTATCTTGCGGAAATCGGCCGACGTCTCGGGCGGAAAGTTCAAGCTCATCGATTGGCTTCGTCCGGATGGCCCGCCCAAGCCTGCGAACTGAGGCCTGTCCCTGAGGGGAATCAGCGGCCGGGATGCAGGGTGAACCAGTGAGCCCGTTCGCTTGAGTCCGACCATGGCCCGCTAACCTGCGGGGCATGTCTTTTCTGGAGCCTGTCTTGCCGCCTCGGCGTGCCGTCCGTTCGTCCCGAGCGCTGCTGCTCTCGGTGGCTGTGCATGCCTTGATGGTCATCGCCGCCTGCTGGGTCGTCTTCCGTTCTCCGCCTTCGCCTCCACGGCAGGAGTTCATTGCGCATGCGGTGGCGGGGGGCAAGTCGGGCGGCCCGTCGAAGACGCACCCCATTAACCGTAAGCCCAAGGTGCCGACGCCCCAGAAACGTCTGACGTCGAAGTCGGCCAGCGCGACCTTGGCGTTGCCGCCGATGAAGGCGATGACGCCGGATATGGGCTTGGCTGGATTGTCCGGCGGGCAAGGGAAGGGCGGCTTCGGGCGCGGTCTTGGCTCCTTCGGCGGCAATGGTCTCGGCGCGGGCTTGGGCAATCGCGCCGGCTTCGTCGG
>CALEEU010000269.1 GCA_937875975.1 uncultured Opitutia bacterium
TCGCACTTCGGTCTGCCGGCCGACGATACCATCCCCGTCATCATGGTCGGCCCCGGTACCGGTGTCGCTCCGTTCCGCAGCTTCGTGATGGACCGAGCGACCCGCGGTGCCAAGGGACCTAATTGGCTCTTCTTCGGTGACCAGCGCAAGGCCCACGATTTCCTCTACGCCGACGAGTGGGTCGAGTATCAGAAGTCGGGCGTGCTCACGCGCCTCGACACGGCTTTCTCCCGCGACCAAGCCGCCAAAGTGTACGTGCAGGACCGCATGCGCGAGAACGCCGCCGAGCTCTGGAAGTGGATCCAGCAGGGCGCGTATTTCTACGTCTGCGGTGACGCCAAGCGCATGGCCAAGGATGTCGACGCGGCGCTGCACGCCATCGTGGCCGAGCAGGGTGGCATGACGCCCGAGGCCGCCGTGGACTGGGTGAAGCAGTTCAAGAAGGACGGCCGTTACCAGCGCGACGTCTACTGAGCTCACGAGGCGGGGCAGGGCGCTTCCGGCGGGGCATTAGCCACTTGCCAGCGGCCACGTTTCCTTGCACATAAATCCCCGATGCATCTCACGCACAATCCCCGCGTCGCCCTCGTCACCGGAGCCGGCCGCGGCATCGGTAAGGCCATCGCGGAACGTCTCGCTTCCCACGGTCACACCGTCCTTTGCGTCTCGAAGTCCGACACGTGCTTGCAGGTGGCCAACGACATCGTCGCCAAGGGTCAAAAGGCGAAGGCTTTCCAGGTCGACGTCTCGGATGCCGCCGCGGTCGCCAAGGCCTGCGAGCAGATCAACACCGAGTTCGGCGCCGTCGAGATCCTCGTCAACAACGCCGGCATCACCCGCGACAAACTTGTCATGGCGATGTCGGATCAGGACTGGAACGACGTCATCTCCACCAATCTTTCTTCCGCCTTCTATTGGACCAAGGGGCTCGTGCGCCCGATGACCAAGAAGCGCTGGGGTCGCATCATCAGCATCTCCTCCGTCACCGGCGTGCAGGGTAATGCTGGTCAGGCCAACTACGCCGCCGCCAAGGCCGGTCTGCACGGTCTTACCATGACGCTCGCCCGCGAGCTCTCCGGCCGCTCCATCACCGCCAACGCCGTCGCTCCTGGCTTCATCACCACCGATATGACCGGCGAACTTTCCGAAGAGGTGAAGCAGAAGATTCTCAGCGTCATCCCTCTGGGACGATTTGGCTCAGTCAACGA
>CALEEU010000270.1 GCA_937875975.1 uncultured Opitutia bacterium
GGCGAAAGCGGCAGGGACGGTGATCATGCCGCCAAGTCCGACTTCGCAGAACTCGTTGGCGGCGTTAGCGGTCAGACCGCTGAGGACGACGTCATCGTTCTTCTTGAGGTAGCTGGCGTAGGTGATGATGACGCCGAAGCCGACGGAGAGGGTGAAGAAGACCTGCGAGGCCGCCTTGAGCCATACGGCCGGATTGGAGAGGCCGTTGGAGATGTCGTGGGGATTCCACATGTAGCCGAGGCCATTCCAGACGCTGAGCTCGGGCTTCGTCGGATCGGGCGTACCGAGGGTCAGCACGCGGACGAACAGGATGAGGGCGATGGCGATCAGGAGTGGCATGCCCCATTTACAGATGAACTCGATGCCCTTGGAGAGGCCGCGGTAGATGATGACGAAGTTCAGGATGAAAACCCCGATGAAGAAAAGGAAAGGCGCGCCAAGCCCGAGGACGGCGCCGTCGGCCTTGAGGCCGGTGAACGCGGCGAAGGCGTCGGCGTAGGCCTTCGGGTCTTTGCCGAGGTCGAGTCCGCCGGTAAAACTGCTCCAGGCATAGCCCAGGCACCACGACTCGATGACGACGTAGTAGAAGTAGACGCCGACGGGGATGATGAAGCCGAGGAGGCCGACGTATTTGCCCCAAGGTTTCCGGATGATGGCGTGGAAAATGCCCGGAGAGGAATTGTAGCCCTGCGTGCCGCCGAAGCGTCCGAGGGTCCACTCGACCCAGCAGATCGGCAGGCCGACGATCAGGAGCGAGATGAAGTAGGCGATGAGGAAGGCGCCGCCCCCGGTCTCCTTATCGGCGACCAGGCCGGGAAAGCGGAGGAAGTTGCCTAGTCCGACGGCGCTGCCGGCGACGGCCATGATGACGCCTAATTTGGAGCTCCAGCCGTCAGGTTGCTTGGTCGTCATCGTTAAGGGTTATCGGGTTTCTAGGGAGGGGGTAGGGAAGTGCAATGCTGGGACGCAGTCCCAGCGAAGGTGGTGGCGGTTAGCGGTTGGCGGTTGGATGAGTCCGAATCTGATTCCCGACCTGATTACCAGTCCTTTTGGCAGGTGTTTGGTGGCCTAACCGCTAACCGCCAACCGCTACCACCATATGCCCGTTATCCCCCTATTCTTCTCGCCCTTTCCAATTCCTCTACTCACTTTGCGCTAATGCCGTTTGCATCCTTAGGCCTCGACGCCTCTATCCTCAAAGCCGTGGCCGACCAGGGCTACACCGACCCGACGCCGATCCAGAAGGCTTCCATTCCGGTCATCATCGAGGGCAAGGACGTCATCGGCGTAGCCCAGACGGGCACCGGCAAGACCGCCGCTTTCACCCTCCCTCTGCTTACCCGCCTGGTCCGGACGAAGAACAGCGCCCACCAGGGCCGCGTCCGCTGCCTGATCCTGGCACCGACCCG
>CALEEU010000271.1 GCA_937875975.1 uncultured Opitutia bacterium
GGGTCTCCGCGATGGGCCATTTGCTGGGCATGACCCGACCGTTTTATTATATATAAGACGTCAGGATGAAGTCTTTAGCCCTAAAGGCTGACCGCCCACGACGAGGTTTCTCCCTCGTGCTGTCTATGGTCCTCATGGCCATGATCGTGATGTTGGTCGTGTTGATCGCCTCCTTTCTGAAGGTTGAGTCCTCTTTGGCCGCTGCGAAGCAGGCGGAAGTCGTTGCCCGTCTCAATGCTTTGGTGGCGTTGCGCCTGGCCGGGGCCGCCCTGCAGGCGCGCCTCGGCCCGGATACGCGCGTCTCGGCGCCTGCTTCTCTTTACGACGATCCGGTCATCTCTTCTGCTACCTCTCCGGGGGCGGATCCTTTCGAGTATCCCGTGCTGGGCGTCTGGCGCAGCTGGGAAGGCACTGACCATGACCTCCGCGCAGGGAGTCGCTATGCTGGGCGCCCGCACAAGCCTGATTATTCCTCTAAGCTGAAGTCGTTTGACGTGACCGCTGCGCCGACCGCGCGCTTCCTCGGTTGGATGCTTTCGGATCAGATGGGCTATGGTAATGCAAACTTCACCGTACCGGCCGGTACGACGTCGAAGCCACCCGCGCCGCCATCGGTGATCGCTGCCGCCGATACCGTCCCGCTCTTAGGCCGCGCGACGGACTTGCAGGCGGTGAGGCAGGTCCATGTCACTGCCATCTCCCTCGTCGACGGAAAGCCTGCGGGGACGACGGCCGACGGCTCCCAAGGGTATTTCGGTTGGTGGGTCGGTGGAGAGAATCAGAAAGTCCGCCTCGTCATCCCCCATACCACCCCATCTTCGGCCGGTTCCAATCAATTGGACTGGGCGCAACGCGCGAAGACCTTTGGGGCACCGGACCTTGAAGCCATCGGCTATCCCGCGCTCATCGCTAATGCCACACCCTTGCCGGCGAATCAGCCGATCTCATGGCCGACCTTGTCGCTGCTCCCGGCGTCGACGAACCCTGCGCGCCTGACGGATGCGCTGAAGAACGCGACGCCAACTCCATTGACGAAGGCTGGCTTCCATGACGTCAGTCTCTTCGCCGAAGGCCTTCTGACCAACACCGCGACCGGCGGCTTGCGCAAGGACCTCTCGCTCTTCACGGAAACCTGGGATTGGGCCAACGTTCTCGACCCCGCGCGACAGGGCAAGATGCCGCTCTTCCGCCTCAAGCCCGCCAAGGTCAGCCGTGCATCCGGTGACCCGGACTACGACCTCGCCTTCCAACGTCCATTGCCCGACGGATTATTTCCTTCGGGCGGTATCGGCAACCGCAGGCGGCATGCCTTGATGTATTGGTGGTCTGATTATGGTTCCTTGGGGGGCAGTTCCGCGGGCGTGGCATCCGATGGCGGTACGACATTCGGTGGGTATGCGGCGTTATCGAGCTTCCCGCCTATCCGCAGCTGGGCGTATCTCACCGATTACTGTCTGCACTACCGTAAGTATGTGACCAACACTGACCCGACGCTGGCCGGCGTCACCACGATGCTGCCGCCGCAGAACCCTAATGTGACCAACGCCGGCGATCTCTATAGTTATTACGAGCGTATCCATCGCCATCCTCTCATCGCGCGTATCCAGTACGTCTTTGCTTCCTCCGCTTCCGGAGCTTCGCCCGCTTTCATCGCGCAGCCCGTCGTGACGCTATGGAATCCTTTCAATGTCCGGCTCACCGTCCCGAGTTTCGATGCCTACTGCAAGTGGCAGTCCTTGCCAATCTACGTCGGGTGCGCCGATGGCGCCGGCTACAACGCAACTCAGCACGTTGGCAGCTATTTCCCAGGCGGCGTGAGATTACGTATCGGCGGCGGCTCCGAGGTCACCCTAGACCCTGGACAGACGCGTGTCTTCGCGATGAACGATGGTGTTCTGAATAGAATCCCCTTAGGGAGCGGCAGTGGTACCTATAACCTTACGCCGGGTTATGTCGCGAGCGGTCGTTCGGGTTGGCAGATGGTCTTGCCAGGTGCGCCTTCGGGCGCCGGCCTTCTCAGCTACCAACTCATCAAGAATATTGATAATTTCACCCTGGCTCGGGACGGCATCTATTACGACTACGCTCCGGCCAACTACAAATATTCCCCAGTCCGTTTCAGCTTCGTCGGGACGAGTACCGCTCAGTTCAAGCAGCTCTACGGCCAGGACGCCGCCTCCCCCTTCCAGCAGAGTTTAGCCGACGCCGAGTCGGCTCCGCGCGCTTTCGGCACCTTCGCCTTTGGCCTGCGTCTTTCCAATGACGGCGTCTCGCAATATGATGGCCGTACGGGAGTGAAGACCGTTTCGAAGGGCTTTCTGCAGGCCTCGCCCTTCACGACTTACACCGAGATCGGCCAGAAGTCCGCCGAAGTCCTCACGGCTTTTCGCTACTTGAACGCGAACGTCGCCGATACACGGACCCAGACGATGGCTGGTCAGATCGGTGCCGAGAGCGGATCTCCCTTCTATTCTTCCTCCAATAGCGGCGTGCAGTATGCGGGTGCGCTCAACCCGGTGAACGCCCCGTACGACCTTTATTTCCTCCCTATGACCGGTTTTGCGGACGCCAACGGCCCGCAGTCCGATCCTGCAAGCAACTATGGCGGCTTCATCCTGACCGGGCTTGATCCCCCCACCGGCCTGCAGCGCGCTGCCATCGCCGAGTTGCCCGTTAAGCCAGTGCAGTCGATACCTGGCCTGCAGGGTTGTGACATCCGGGCGACCAACCCGGCGCCACCGTTCCACTATGGCTTGATCGGCAACGCCGATGCCTCACCTATCTTGCCGCCGGACGACGCCGTCGGCCGTTGGATTGATCAGAGGGGTGTCATGCGTAGTCGCGACGAAATCCACCAGGCGTTCCTGCAGTATGACGATAGCTACTGCCTGAACCATGTGCTCTTCGACGATTGGTTCTTCTCGTCCTTGGCGCCTATGCCGTCTGATTGGGCCTCGCTCCGCCCGTCCGCGGGGAGTGAACACGTCTGGAATGCGGCCGTCATGGATAGTATCAAGAAGAGCTGGTCCGCTTTCGCCGCGGGCTCGAAGGCCCTACCCAATTCTTTGTTTCAGCCAAACCAGAGCGCATCGCTCTTCGACCTCAGCGTGACCGGTACTAACGGTTTCTCCGGCGTGCCGGCGCAGCCGGTGGCCTACCAGCGTGTCGCCGCCAAGCTGAGCGTCCCGGGGCAGTTCAACGTCAACAGCACCTCCGTCGTCGCGTGGCGTGCCCTGCTCGGCAACCTCCGTTCGACCTCGGTCCCATACATTACCCCTGGCAACAGCTCGGTCGTCACCGCCACGGCGATCAACCCCTTATCTCGCATGTCGATCGCGCACGAAGGCCCCGTGGCTTCCGGCGGTACTTCCGGTGCCGTGCTCGGTTTTGCCGCGCTGAGCGATGCACAGCTCGAGATGCTGGCCGTCGAAATAGTGAAGCAGGTCAAGATCCGTGGTCCATTTCTCTCGCTCTCGGAATTCGTCAATCGCCAGCTCGCGACGCCGCAGCCGAGTAATTCCTTGGACCCTTCGCTCAACGGTGCGCTCGGTACGGCTCTCACTGCGCTCCAGAATGCCGGCAGTGCCTTCAATCCGTCGGAGAACGCCAAGAATATCGGGAAGACCACGAGCAAGGTCGAGGACTTTGGCGGCTTGGATCAACGGCTGCCGCTGGGCGATTGGTCAAATTCCGCCGCTGGCACCAAGGGTAATTACCTTCACCCCAAGGCTGCGGAAGGACATTCTACTTTTGGTCTCCCTGGCTGGCCTCGTCAGGCCGACCTCTTGGATCGACTCTCTCCCGTCATCAGCGTGCGCGATGATACCTTCGTAGTCCGGGCCATGGGCGCCTCGCCGCTCGTCAATGGCTCCGCCGCCAAGGCTTGGTGCGAAGCCGTCTATCAGCGTATCCCCGACTACGTGGACGCCAGGATACCGGCGCATGAAGCCCCGCTAGGCGATGCTAACCTGGCCCCCTTGGCGAACAAGTATCTACCCAATGTCGTCCTTGGTCGCCGCTTCCGAATGGTCTCATTCCGTTGGCTGAACCCTGCCGAACTATGATTCGATCTTTAATTTTTCTTATCGGCTGGGTGGCTATTGTCTCGGCCCAGGATTCGCCGCCCGGCCGTTCGCTGCGTCTGCTTTATTTACAAGCTCCGGAAGATGCACCCGCACACGTTTTCCTCGTCGTAGGGAAGGGCGGCAAGGAGATCGATCTGCCGCGCCTCTCGATTTCGGCTCAGCGCATGGCGCTCCCGGCCGGAACCGTGCGGGTGTATGCCGCCACGAAGGCGCCGTCCATAGAGAAGCCTTTGCCGGCCGACGCCCCCTTTGCGGATATCCCAAGCGGTATGAATGATCCGCTGGTCGTCTTGTTGCCGACGGGCGGGGCTGGTCCTTTAGCCTTCCGGATGATGCCTTTGGATTTCGCCCGGACCAAGGCTCCGGAAGGAGCGGTAGTCTGGCTGAATCTTAGCACGCGTGCGATCACCTCCCAGCTAGGTAGTTCGCGGGCCGTCGTCGCCCCCCGCCAGGTCGTTGTCCAATTACCTTCTGGAAGGTCCGGCGATGTGTACCCCGTTTCCGTGGTCCTTGCTCCCGAGCCTGGCGAGAACGACGGTGTGCCCTTGATGAAATCCAGTTGGGTCAAGGAACCTGGTCAGCGCCATCTTTTGGTCGTCGTACCGGATGACCGACGCAACGTGCCGCGTATCATCGACATTCCCGAAAGCATGGAGCCGGAGAGCAAGCCCGTTAAGGGTGCGAAAGTTGGCGCCAAAAAAGCCTCGAGCGGTAAGAAGTCCGGCAAGTAAGCCGCTCAAAGCGCCGGGTTTAAAATTGGTGGGCCCACCGGGATTTGAACCCAGAACCAAGGAATTATGAGTTCCGTGCTCTAACCGTTGAGCTATAGGCCCGTGCGATGGACTTTGGCCGAAAGGGGGTGGGAGGGAAAGCCGATTCGCTGGATTGAAATGGAGGCGGACGAGGCCATAGTGCCCCCATGCGCACCCCCGCATCGTTCTCCCGCCGCAACCTGATCAAAGGCCTGCTGGCTGCTCCATTCTTCGTCGCCTCGGCCCGCGGAGCCGAAGCGCCCAAGCTTGTCGATCCCGCCGCCGGCCCGGGCGCGGGTTGGACAATCGCAGTCTTCCCTGACACGCAGAACTACGCGAAGTATGCTAAGAACCAGGCACACTTCGAACTGATGACGAAATGGGTGAAGGAGCATCGCCAGGCTTGGAACATCGGCCTGGTCATGCATGAGGGCGACTTTGTGGAGCAGAACAACATCGCTGTCGGCGGAGGCGGTGGCTACGGCGACCAGAATTCGGAGTCGCAGTGGGCCTTGGCCAAGCGCGCATTACGGGTCTTCGATGGTGTGATCCCGACGGTCTTCGCGACGGGTAACCACGATTATGGCGTGCGCAACGCCGAAGACCGTACGACGCAGTTCAACGACCATTTCCCGCTGACACATAATCCGCTCACGTGCGACGGCCAGGGCGGCGGTATCTTTCTGGAGGGACCGCCCACCCGCCAAGGCAAGGCCACGCTCGAGAACGCGGCCTACGTCGTCAAGGTCCCTGGCGGGCGCAATTTGCTGATCGTCTCACTGGAGTGGGGTCCACGGCGCTTCGCCGTCGAGTGGGCACGCGAAATCTTTGCCCGCCCTCGTTTCCGCGATCACCTCGGCATCCTGCTCATCCATGATTATCTGCTCCCCAGTAATCAGCGCGATGGACAGGACGGTAACCGCAAGCGCCCGGGTAATCCTCATTGGTATAAGACCGGCCTGGCCGGCGATACCCATGACGGTGAAGACCTCTGGAACACGCTCGTGCGTCAGACGCCCAACCTGCGACTGGTGCTCAACGGACACGAGATGGGCGCCCATGTCGGCTACCGGCAGGATGAAAACGACGCCGGCAAGGCGGTCCACCAGATGCTCTTCAACGCGCAAGGCCTCGGCGGCGGTTCCGATCACCGCGGTAACGGCGGCGACGGTTGGCTGCGTCTCCTGACATTTGAGCCAGACGGCCGGACCCTATCTGTCCGCACTTTCTCGCCGTTGCGAATGAAGGAAGGACGTCCGCATTTCTGGGATGACCCTCGCTGGCGCTTCAGTGTGGACTTTGGCGGCTGAGGTCAGGCCTTACTTCGCAACGACGTCGATCAGCTGACTGCGGACCGGGATGACGGTGGCGCGGTGCTGTTCGACGGCCGCGGTCAGGCGGGCGACGACGTCCGGGTGAGCGGCGGAGATCTCGTGGGCTTCCGAAGGGTCGACGGCGAGGTTGAAGAGCAGCGGTTTCGGGTGCTCGGCCGGCTTAGGGTCACCGTAGGAGCCTTGCGTGATGAAGTGTATCTTCCAGTCGCCGAGGCGCGCGGCGAAGAGTTTCTCGCCGCGGTAGTAGCAGAAGAGACCGCGGTCCACGGCGCGCTCCTCGAGCAGGAGCGGGGAAAGGTCGGTGCCATCCATCTTGCGGTCATTCGGTATTTTGGCGCCGGCGAGCTTCGCGGCGGTCGGATAGAGATCGAGCATCGTGCCGACGTTGTCGGTCACGCCCGGCTTGATCTTGCCGGGCCACCAGG
>CALEEU010000272.1 GCA_937875975.1 uncultured Opitutia bacterium
CAGCGCCGACGACGACCATCTTTTCCGGAACGGCCTTGAGCGAGATACCATGGTCGGACGAGATGACGGTTTCGCCATCGAACTTCATGAACGGGAGCTCAATCGGAACCGAACCGGTAGCGATGAGGATGTTCTTGGTCTCGAGCGTGCGGTCGCCCGCGGTGGAACGGACGAGGACCTGGCCGGACTTCGCGAGGCGTCCGAGGCCGCGGACAATCTCGACATTGCGCTTCTTGAGTAGGGCACCAACGCCCATGTTGAGCTGGGCGACGACCTTGTCCTTGTTAGCGAGCATCGCGGAGACGTCGAAGGTGATCTTCTCGGCGCCAACGAGGCCGTGCTTTTTGCCGTGTAAGGCTTCTTGGTAGACTTCGGTGGAGTGGAGAAGGGCCTTGGAAGGGATGCAGCCGACGTTGAGGCAGGTGCCACCGAGGGAATTGTCCTTTTCTACGAGGGCCACCTTGAGGCCGAGCTGGGCGGCCTTGATGGCGGCGACATAGCCACCGGGACCGGAACCGATTACGACGAGATCGAATTGAGACATTGAGGTAGGATTATGAAAGGGGGATCAGACGCCGAACAGCAGGCGCTGCGGGTCTTCGATGAACTGGCGCACCTTGACGAGGAAGGTCACGGCTTCCTTGCCGTCGATGATACGGTGGTCGTACGACAGGGCGAGATACATGATCGGGCGAATCACGACCTGGCCGTTTTCAGCCACCGGACGTTCGACAATGTTGTGAAGTCCCATGATGGCCGCCTGCGGGTGATTGAGAATCGGCGTCGAGAGCATCGAACCGTAGATGCCGCCATTGGAGATGGTGAAGACGCCGCCCTGAAGTTCTGGCAGCTGGATCTTGCCATCGCGGGCGCGCTTGCCGAAATCGCCGATGGCTTTTTCGATGCCGGCAAAATTGAGCTGGTCGCAATCCCGGACGACGGGGACCATCAGGCCCTTGTCGGTGCCGACGGCCACGCCGATGTCGAAGAAGTTATTCTCGACGATGTCCTCGCCGTCGAGCTGCGCGTTGATGGCAGGGACTTCCTTCATCGCCTGGACGGCGGCCTTCACGAAGAAGGACATGAAGCCGAGTTTGACCCCGTATTTCTTGAGGAATTCTTCGCCGTGGCGTTTGCGCAGCTCCATCACCGGCGCCATGTTGACCTCGTTGAAGGTCGTGAGCATCGCCGTCTCCGTCTTGGCCTGCACGAGGCGTTCGGCGATCTTGCGACGCAGCGGGGACATGCGCTTACGAGTGGTACGACCATCGCGCGATGGGATGGAGACCGGTGCGGCTGGAGCGGCCGAAGGAGCGGTGGCGGTTGGAGCGACGGCGCGAATCGGTGACTGACCGGCGAGAGCGGCGAGCATGTCTCCTTTGGTTACGCGTCCAGCCTTGCCCGAGCCTTCGACGCCGGCGGGATCAAGGCCGGTTTCGGCGGAGAGACGACGGACGGCGGGAGAAACTTCGGCGGCAGCACCGGACTTGGCGGCGACGGGCGCGGCTTTCGGCGCAGGTGCCGGAGTGGCGGTAGCTGTCTTGGCGACGGCCGGAGCAGCGGCGGCCGGAGCGGAAGAAGCATTGCCGGCGGCACCTGCTTCGATCGTGGCGACGACCTGATTGACGAGTACTTCGGTACCGGCTTCGACCGCGATGGTGATCTTGCCGTCGACTTCGGCGGTTCCTTCGGAGGTCACCT
>CALEEU010000273.1 GCA_937875975.1 uncultured Opitutia bacterium
GCGCCGCCGCCTGCCTCGCCGATCCCACGCCCTCCAAAGGCCTGCGTCCGGTGAAGGACTGCCTCGCCTTAGCTGAGCAGTTTGGATTCGGAGAGTTCTAAACCCTAGGTAGGGACAGCACCACGTGCTGTCCTAGGTGCACTCATTCTCAGGTGGCGGGTGGCAGCCCCGGGTGGCAGGTGGCGGGGAGGCGCACCTGTTCGCCGCAGGGCGAACCTAGGTAGGGGCACGATTCATCGTGCACTCCGCAGCAGGAGGGCGCGGCGAAGCCACGCCCCTACCCTCGGCCGCCCTGCGGCGGCCGGATTTTCCCAACCGCCAACCGCTAGCCGCCAACACCTTCCTTTTAACGCGACGCCTGGCGTCGCGTTAAAAGACACCATTCGAGCGTAAAAAGACACCCGATTGGGTTTCCTTCTTCGGGGCCTTGGAGCATCCTTTGGCTCACCCCCAAGACGCGATCCCATGAGCACCAAGAAATACAACGTCGGCATCATCGGCTACGGCTGGGCCGCCACGGCCCACATCGACGCCATCAACAAGACCAGCCAGGCGCAGGTCACGGCGATCTACTCTTCTCGTCCGCTCGATTCCGCGGCGCTCAGCGCCAAGCACGGCGGCCAGATCAAGGCCTACCAGTCGGTCGAGGCGTTGCTCGCCGATCCGGACATCCATGTCGTCGACATCACCAGCTACCCGAGCCAGCACTGCGCGCAGGCCGTCGCTGCGGCGAAGGCGAAGAAGCACATCATCCTCGAGAAGCCGATGGCCAACTCGCTGGCCGAAGTCATGCAGATCTTCGAGGCCGCCGAGAAGAACGGCGTGAAGGGCTGCGTCTGCTTCGAGCTGCGCTTCTCCGGCCAGATGCTGTCCACCCAGGCGATCATCGACCAAGGCCTCCTCGGCGAGATCCATTACGGCGAAGTCGACTACTACCACGGCATCGGCCCTTGGTATGGGCAGTATCGCTGGAACATCGGCAAGAAGGACGGCGGCAGCGCCCTGCTCACGGCCGGTTGCCACGCCCTGGACGGATTGCTGATGTGCATGCCCGGCGAAGTGGACTCAGTCATGAGCCTGAGCACGAAGTCCAAGAGCGCCTACTTCACGCCCTACGAATACGACACCTCGGCCGTCACCATCGTGAAGTTCAAGAACGGTGCCGTCGGCAAGTGCGCGGCCATCGTCGACTGCCTCCAGCCTTACTACTACCGCACGCACCTGATGGGCAGCCACGGCAGCCTGCTCGATAACAAGCTGCACTCCGAAAAACTGAAGTCGGACAAGACGAAGTGGAGCACCCTCTCGATGAAGATGTGCGACTCCGGCGACGTCAACGACCACCCCTATCAGTCGCAGTTCGAGGCTTTCTTCGAGGCGCTCGCCCAGGGCCAGGACATGCCGCTCACGAGCTTCCGCGACGGCCTTCGCACGTTCAAGGTGATCTTCGCCGCCGACCAGAGCGCGGCCAACGGCGGCCAGCCGGTCAAGGTCGCCTGAACCGATGCCCTCCTGCCTCGCCATCTTCGCGCACCCCGACGACGTCGAATACTTCGCCG
>CALEEU010000274.1 GCA_937875975.1 uncultured Opitutia bacterium
TCAGGCGCTGCGTGAAGCGGCGGAGCTGTTGCATGTGCTCCTCCGTGACGGCGGTACCCTGGGCGGCGATCGCTCCTGGGATGCCGGCCGAGTGGCAGCGGATGGCGTCGAGCTGGCCTTCGACAAGTACGAAGGGGTCGGCGTCCTTGCGCGTCATGCGCGCGCGGTCGATGTTGAACACCGTCCGGGATTTCTTGAACAGTTCGGTCTCGGGCGAGTTGACGTATTTCGCTTCGCGGGACGGGTCGTCCTGTGGGGTGATGTCGAGCGTACGCGCGGTGAAGGCGATGACGCGCCCCTGGATATCGCGGATCGGGATGACGAGGCGGCCGCGGAAACGGCAGCGCCAGCGGAGCGGGTCGGGTACGCGATCGACGCCGAAGAATAGGCCCGTCTGGGCGAGGGCATCTTTGCCGTAGCCCTTGGCGAGCAGCCCAGGGATCAGTTTGGAGTCGTCGACGGGCGCGAAGCCGATGCCGAAGTCATCCGCGACCTCGAGGGAGAACTTGCGCTTCTGCGTCCAGTACTCGCGGATCCATTCGCCGTGCACGGGGTCTTCCAGGAAGCAACGGCGCCAGTAGTCGGTGACGAGTTCGTGGATCTCGAGGAGCTGACCGCGGAAGGATTTCTCGTTCTTGCCGTCGCCGCCGGTCTCGTAGTCGAGCTTGAAGCCGAAGCGGGTGGCGACGCGTTCGATGGATTCGGGGAAGTCGAGGCCTTCGCGGGTCATGACCAGTTTGAAGGCGTCGCCGCCTTGCTGGGTGGAGAAGCAATACCAGAGGCCGGTCTCGGGGTTGACTTTGAACGAGGGGCTTTTCTCCGATTTGAAGGGACTGAGGCCCCACCAATCGCGTCCGCGCTGCTTCATCTGGGTGTAGTCCCCGGCGAGCGCGACGATATCAGCCCGTTGGCGGAGCTCATCGATGGATTTGCGGGAAATACGGGCCACGGCTGTCAAGGGGTGTCTGTCAAGTGGGTCGGAGCAAACGAAAATAATTCCCAATCGGCGATAGGGCGTTCCCCCGTGGTATGCCTAGGGGGTCTGCTTTCACAAGGGGGGCCGGCCCTTTAGCACTCGTCGCAGAGCTTATGGCGGATCCGCTTGGCCTCATCCCTTCGGCGGGCGGCTTCGGCGGGCTGGCCGGCCTTCTCGAGAACATCGGCCAGGTTGTCGATGACCGAGGCGGTCTCCCGCTTCTCAGCCCCATGGAGTTTCTGGACCCCGGTAAGTTGGCGGCGGAACAGGGCTTCGGCTTCGGCCAGTTTGCCCCGTTTGAGTTCGAGTCCGCCCAGGATGCTCATGGTGCCCAGCGGGTCAGGGTGGCCTTCGCCGAGAGCGGCGACTTCAAGCGCCAGCACCGAGTGGTAGAAGTCCGCGGCCTCGTCGAGGCGGGCTTGGCGGTAGCAGAGTCCCGCAAGTTGGGTGCGGAGGTTGATGATCGCTGCTTCGGAGCCGCGGGGGGCGGTCTCCAGCAACGCCAGCGCCTCACGATAGAGTTTTTCTGCTCCCGATAAGTCGTCGGCGGACATTCGTAAGGCGGCGAGTTCACGACGGAGATCGGCGGAGGCGGCGCGTCCATCGCGGGTCTTCGTCTGCTGAAGAGTGATCGCCTGCGCGAGGAGTCGAGCGGCCTCATCTGTCCGACCTTCGCTGCGGCTAGCCGTCGCGCGTTGGCGTAACGTCTCCGGATCCGCGACCGGGGCCGCCGGGGAGGCGTCACGGCAACCCGCCGAAAGAATCGCTAACAGGATGAGCGCGCTCCTGGACATTAGTCGCCCAAGAAGCTGGCGTCGTCGCACTGCGCCCTGAAGTAGGGCGCGTTGCCATCGACTTCGACCGTCAGCGAGTGGTTGCCGGCAGCAATCGAACCGGCGAAGACGCCGGCCTTAAGGTCGAGGGCCTTGCCGTCGAGCCACGCGGCCTTCACGCCGGTGAGCACCAGCGGCTTGGTCGTCGCGGCGGCGGCCGTGAAGCGCGCCGTGGCGTAGAGGCGGCCCGGGTTGAATTCCTTGGTCAGCTGGCCGTTGACGAGCGTATAGACTGGGGTCGCGGTGGCGGATTTGGCGAGGGCGCCAGGCGGCTGGTCGTCGAAGACCCAGAGGCGGGCGACGTTGCCCTTGCTAGCGTCGAACGGACCCGGTTTGCCGATCTCGCCGAGGAAGGCGTAGAAGTTACGACGGGAGACACCCGTGATGCCGTCGGCGAGGCCGGCCGGCATGATGCTGCCGATGTTGTCGCGGCTCACGATGTTGGCCTTGAGGATGGCCAGCTCGACGCCGGGTCCTGGGCGGATGAAGAGTTCGGTCGCGTTCTCGCGTGCGGGGATGCCGACCATCTGGCTGCCGTCCTTCATCTTGAAGGAGAAGCCAT
>CALEEU010000275.1 GCA_937875975.1 uncultured Opitutia bacterium
GTCTCGGGGCTTAAGTCACCGCATGCGCACCCCCGCACTCCTGACCGCCTGCCTGCTGGCGGCCGTCGTTTCCGCCGCCCCGCAGAAGGTCGAGATGGCCGGCTACCTCATCGTCCCGACCGAGCGCGTGACGGAGCCTTACGAAGCCGGCTTCTCGATCTACGCCGCCGCCTGGCCGCTCCTGAGCGAATATCCGGGACATCGCTTCCAGACCGGGCTCTTCGGCACTTGGATGCACCCGCAGTATCCTAAGGACGAGAAACCCAAGGATCTGTATAACGACATCGAAGGCGGCCTCGGTTGGTGGCGCGACACGCATTTCCCTTCGGTGACGCCGAAGTTCATCATGGGCGGCGTCGGCGTGAATTTCTACGACATCGCCAATGGACCGGGTTACGGACGCGGCACATGGGAAGACCCGCGCGGACTCTACGGCGTCGCGCAGCTCACGCCTTGGCTGCTGTTCCCGCTCGATGGCCTCAATCTCAAGCAGGGCGTCAACGGCGAGCTCTTCGGTTACGGTTACCTGCCGATGCCGTTCGCCGAGGCCAAGACGAAGACCGAAGGCAAGGACGTCCCCACGGGCGCCAACTGCTGGACGCTCTTCCTGAACTCGTCGAACTTCAAGGGACCAGTCTGTTTCTTCACGCCGAACTTCTGGTCGCGCGCGGCGCTCCGTAATCCGGCCGTCGCAGGGCAGATGCTCGATTCGCGCGGTTCGGATCCGAACAAGCATTTCCAGATGGAGACCCAGTATGTGCCGGCGGCGATGGCCAAGGATGAGAACGGCGACGCCTACGCGCGCGTGGCCCCGACGTCTTTCCCGGTCGGCGCCGATGGCACGACGGTCGTCCTGCATCGCCTGACCTGCTACGACCGCCGCGCCCTTTACGACGGCGTGAAGGCTTGGTTCGACGGCGGGCCCGCCGCCTCCGGCGCGATCAATCCGGCGGGCGCACTGGTCCAGAGTTTCCGGACGGGCGGCGGTTCGACCTGGAGCATCTACCCACAGGGGACGAAGCGCGAAGCGAAGCCCGGCCTCGATTGGAAGGCCTTCGCGACGCCGCATTCGCCCGACCCCCATACCTATGGTTATAAGTGGAACGCCGACCTCGTGTCCCGCTCCCGTCCGGGGCTCGTCACCTTGCCGGAATATTATCGCCTCGGCTCTTTCGGGAAGAACGGCCGCTGGAGCGCGGTGACGCCGAAGGACGTCCCGGCCGCCACCGGCCTGACGCAGATGAGTTTCGAGCCCCCGGTGGAAAAGCCGCAGTTACCGCGGGAGACCCA
>CALEEU010000276.1 GCA_937875975.1 uncultured Opitutia bacterium
TTACCGCGAATTCGAGGTCAAGGGAGTCGTCCATAGCCCTGGGGGAGGGTTTATCTGAAGGTGTTAGACGCCTAAGGACAAGCCAAGTTCCCGATTTCGCCCGTCGTAAATGCCCTAAACCGGCCCCGATCAGGTGGTCGGGATGAAGCGGCGTAGGATCAGGGTCAAGACGAACGCCCCGAACGGCACCATCCAGGCTAACTTCATCGCCGCTGTCGCCCAATCCGCTTCGGCCTCGGCGCCGAGGCGCATGTAATGGGCAGAAAAATAGAACAGACCGGCCGCGGCGAAGTCGACCAAGGGGAACGCCGCCAGTCGGTCGGCGACGCGGCGGCCGACACCGGCCGGCAAGACATGGCGACGATTGGAAAAGAAAATCCAGAGCCAGAACAGCAGGCAGCCGAAGACCGCAACCTTCGGCAGGCCGTTTACGTCGGGCAGGAACTGAACCACCACGAGCGGCACGGGCACGAGGTAGAGCAACCACTCGGCCCAGCGCGGCGGTGTGCCCGGGCCGGCTTCATGACGGGCGACGAGCGTGATTGAGAAGGTCAATAGCCAGAGGACGCAGGGATGTGCGAGCAGCGCGAGGAGGTTCCCGCCGCGGAAATGCGGGCCATCGACCAATCCGCCGACGGCAAAGAAGCCGATGAGCGGCAAGAGGGCGCGGCAGAGGCCCATCACGGCCGGAGCCCAGCTGACGCCCTTATGCCAGCGATCATAGACGAGCACGCTGGCGACCAGCAGCACCACGAGCGTGAACGTCGCACGGCCATGGCCATCGAGCGAAGAGATGACGGTCAACCAGGATCCGAGTGCGAGGCAGAGGAAGCCAACGACATGGGCCGCGGTCACGGAGACAAGGCCGGAGGGGATCGGGCGTGTCGAACGCCGCTCGGTATCCCAACGGGCGTCGAACGCATCGTTGAGGATCATGCCGCCGACGTAGATGAGCGAGACGCCGATGAGCAGGCCAATTAGCGAAGCCAGCAGGAAGGGCCCCCAAGGGAAGCGATCGGCATACACGAATCCAAGCAGCCAGCCGGTGAAGAGATTGCTCCAGACGGTCGGGAGGTTGGACCCTCGGGTGAGAATCAACCAGGCGCGGACTTTCGCGAAGAAGCGGGCGAACATCTCAGAGGGGCTTCACGCCGCGCTGCGCGAGCTCGGCGAGCGTCCAGCG
>CALEEU010000277.1 GCA_937875975.1 uncultured Opitutia bacterium
TGGTGCGCTTGAGCGTGATGCCCATGCTCTTGATCGTCAGCCCGCCGTCGGCGAGCGTCGCGGAATCGATGCTGTCCTGGAAAGTGACCGTCGAGCCGTCGCGCTTACCTTCGACTTCGATCTTCGGCGTGCCGTCCCAGCCGGCGCCGGGCAGGCCGCCCTTGAAGAGCACGAGGCGGTATTCACCCTTGCCGAGGGCGATTACGTTGGCGCCCATCTTAGCATTGGCGAATTCACCCTGGAGGAGGGGATTCTCGCCGGCTTCGGTGGCTTCCTTCTCCGTCAGGTAGACCGGTGGTTCCGGCGGCTTCGGGGCGGCGGGGGCTTTGGCCTTCGGCGCGTCGGCGGCGAAAAGAGTGGTCGCTAGCAGGAGGGCGATGAGACGCATGGGGATGCGTTCATTTCTTACCCTTGGGGTCAAGGTTGGCGAGCAGTTCTTCGGGGGTGACTTTGGATTGGACGCCGATGGCGGGAACGGGGGCCTTAGCGGTCCAGAGAATGGCGTTTAAGACCACTTTACGCTGGTCGTCATTACCCCAGTTCTTGTGGTTGTGTCCGCCGGTGAAGCCGAAGCCGCGGCCACCGTCGGCCCGTTCGGTCGCCCATGATACGTGCTGAGGAAGGCGGTCTGCCACTTCTTTGCGCACGTGGGCATTACCGGAGCGCATGCCGTCAGGAAGTTTCAGGCTGACCGGAGGAATCGCGCTCAGGATCGGGGCGACGGATTTCATGCCGTCCTTGAAGCGCATGTGGAAATACCATTCATCGTGCGTGGTGAAGGGGCTGACTCCGTTGGCAATCGGATGGACGGGTAGTTTGGTGAAGTCGGCCTGCCAGTGCGGGTTGACGGACCAGAACGGTTCGCAATAGCCGCCCATCCATTCGAGGAATTCCGCGCCGCCTTTGTCTTTCAGGACTTCGGTCGCCCAGTGGAGGGTGACGAAACCGCAGCCGCGCTTCATCTCTTTGGCGAGCTGGGAGAGGCGTTCTTTCTGGACGGCGGGGTGGAACGAGTAGCCGTCGGCGTAGATCAGGATGGTGTCAGCACGGGCGATGACGTCATCGGCTGGCCATTCGCCATTCAGGTGCGTCTTCACCTCGACCAGGTCGCCGGCGCCTTCGCGGAGGCACTTCGCCAGGAGTAGGACGCCTGCGTTGTGCTCATGCGCACCGGGACCGTGGCTCGGTTTACCGGCGATCATGACGACAAACTTCTTGTCGGCAGCCTGCAGCGGGTGCTGCAGGGCCAGCAGGCTGAGGAGGAGGAGGCGGGCGAGGATTTTCATCGGGTGCGATTACTTAGGTTCGCTGGTCTGGCGGAGGTAGAGGAAGAGGCTGCGGACATCCGGTTCTTCGAGCCCATTGAGCAGGCCCTCAGGCATGAGCGAGTTCGGACTGACGACGCGGGTCTTGATCTGGTCCTTGGCGATGACGACGGGCGCGGGAGCACCGGGAGCCTTGAGGGTCAGGGTGGATTCGTTTTCCGCGCTGATGATACCAGCCTGGAGGGAGCCGTCCTTGAGCGTGATGTAGACGAGTTGGTAGTCCAGTCCGATGACCGCGTTGGGATCGATGATGTTCTGCAGCATGTATTCGAGGTCGGTGTAACCGCCGGTCAGGTGCGGTCCGATCTCGCCGCCGGTGCCGAAGAGCTGGTGACAGGCTCCGCACGAGGCGCGGAAGAGCTCGCGACCGCGTTTGACGTCGGCGCGCAGGATGGCGTCGGTACCGAGGAACTTCTTGTAGTTCGCGATGGCCTTGGCCTTGTCTTCGGAGCTGGCGTTGACCTTACCCCAGTTCTTCTCGAGCCAAGCGTTCATCTTCGCGTCGTTGAAGCCGCGGATCTTGCTGGCGAGCGGGGCGCTCAGGACATCCTTCTTGAGTTTGCCGGCGTCGATCGCGGCGAGCAAGGCGCGGGAACTTTCGGCGCGTCCGGCGAGGTTATTGAGGGCGAGCGGGCGGACACCTTTGTCCTCATCGACGATGAATTGAATCAAGAGCGGTGCGATCCGGGCATCGTCGAACTGGGCGAGGGCGACGATCGCCGGTCCGCGCAGCGCGCCGGCCTTAGCGAGGTCGAGGATGGCCGGAAGCGATTCGCGGTCGCGGATCTGGGCGAGGTT
>CALEEU010000278.1 GCA_937875975.1 uncultured Opitutia bacterium
GCCTTGGCTTCATAGGTGGCTTCGCCGCCCTTGAGCTTCTTGATCGGGCCGGAGAAGTCGACGGAGTCGATGCGGTCCCAGGCGAACTTCGCGCCGAAGCGTTCGGCTTGGCCCTTCATGTTCGTGATGAGCTCGTTGCCATCCACGCCGTGGATGAAGCCCGGGAAGTTCTCGACCTCGGAGGTCGTGGTCAGCTGGCCACCGGGCTGGCCGCCCTCGAGCACCAACGGAGTGAGGCCGGCGCGGGCGGCATAGATTGCGGCGGTAAGGCCGGCGCAGCCGGTACCGAGGATAAGGACGTTTTCAGCCATGGTCATAACCCATCTTGAGGGCGGGAGCACAGCCGCAAGGCGGAAAACCCGATGTGAACAACCCGAGTCAAGGCTTGCCCCGGGGGGTGGGGTCGGGGTTTGCTACCTCTCGCTCCCGGACCCATGTTTCTCAGCATCCTCAAGCTCTTCGCGGGCAGCCACCACCGGAAATTCCTCCGCAAGTGCGCGCCCCTCGTCAAGCGGATCAACGCCCTCGAAACCGAGTACCAGAAACTGTCGGACGACCAGCTCCGCGCCAAGACCGAGGAATTCAAGCATCGGCACGCCAAGGGTGAATCCCTGGACGCCCTCCTCCCGGAGGCTTTCGCCGTCGTCAAGAACGCCGCCCGCCGTCTCTGCGGCACCAAGGCCACCGTGTGCGACCATGAGTTGCCTTGGGAGATGGTGCATTTCGACGTCCAGCTCGTCGGTGGCATCGCCCTCCACCAGAACAAGATCGCCGAGATGGCGACCGGCGAAGGCAAGACCCTCGTCGCTACCCTACCCCTCTACCTCAACGCCCTCACCGGCAAGAACTGTCAGCTGGTCACCGTCAACGACTACCTCGCTCGCCGTGACTCGGAGTGGATGGGTCATCTCTACCGCTGGCTCGGGCTCACGGTCGGTTGCATCCAGAACCAGATGCCCGGTGACGAACGTAAGGCCGCCTACGGTTGCGATATCACCTACGGCACCGCTTCCGAGTTCGGCTTCGACTACCTGCGCGACAACGGCATGGCCCTCTCGCCCGACGAGCAGGTCCAGCGCGACCACTACTTCTGCATCGTCGACGAAATCGACTCCATCCTGATCGACGAGGCGCGCACCCCGCTGATCATCTCCGGCCCCGTCGCCGAAGAACGTGAGCCGGCCTTCCCGCGTCTCCGCCAACCGGTCTCCGGCTTGGTCGAATTGCAGATCCGCCTCGTCACCCGCCTGATGAACGAGGCCCGCGAGGAGCTCGAGAAGATCGGCGAAAACAAGGAGCCTTCCGCCGACAGCCTCGATAAGCTCTGGCTCGCCGCCCACGGCATGCCGCGCAACCGCATCTTCC
>CALEEU010000279.1 GCA_937875975.1 uncultured Opitutia bacterium
GGGGATCCGCTGCCCGGCCTCACGGCCGAACAGCTGAACCTCTTCCTGGACGGCAAGGACGACTTCGAGCACGTCGAAGATGTGGCTGGCGGTCTCGGCCCGATCTTCAATCGTGACTCGTGTGTCGCCTGTCACTCCTCGCCGGTCACTGGAGGCGCGAGTACCATCAACGTCACACGCTTCGGCCTGACGGTGAAGGGTAAGTTCGACCCGCTTATCTCGCTCGGCGGTTCGCTCCTGCAGGAGAACGCGATCACGCCCGAGGCCCAGGAGCTGGTGCCATCGCTTGCCAACGTGGTGGTCCAGCGTAACTCGACCCCGCTCTTCGGGCTCGGCCTGATCGACGCCATCCCTGACTCCGAGATCGTCCGCAATGCCCGGGCCTATCCCAACGAGCGTATCAAAGGACGCGTGGGTTGGGTGACTGACGTCGTGAGCGGCAAGCGCATGGCGGGCCGTTTCGGCTGGAAGGCCCAGCAGGCTACGGTACTCGGCTTTGCGGCCGATGCTTATCGTAATGAGATGGGCGTCACGAATCGCTACTTCCCCACGGAGGACGCTCCCAATGGCGACCTCGTCCGCCTCGCCAAGACGGACTTTGTCCAGGATCCCGAAGACGCGCCTGCCACGGGCCTCGCTGACTTCGAGAAGGTCGCGAACTTCATGCTGTTCCTCGCGCCTCCGCCCGTGAATAAGCCTACGCCGGCTACGGCTTCTGGCCGGATGCTGTTCGACGCCGCTGCCTGCTCGCTCTGCCATACGCCCACGATGCGGACTGGCTACAGCAAGATTGACGCACTGAACAAAAAGGAAGTCCGTCTCTACTCGGATCTCCTCCTCCACGACATGGGTTCGCTCGGCGACGGTATCGCCCAGGAGACCGCGACTGGTCGCGATTTCCGCACGGCGCCCCTCTGGGGTGCCGCCGCGAGTGCACCCTACCTGCATGATGGTCGCGCCGTGACGATTCATGATGCCATCGTGGCCCATGACGGAGAAGGCAAGGTCTCCAAGGAACGCTACCTCAAGCTGAACAAGACCCAGCAGAAGCTCCTGACCGACTTCGTGCTGTCGCTCTAGGCCGACAACACCATCGTGCCACCAGGGCGGCCTCCGGGCCGCCCTTTTTATTGGGGATTCCGCGCCGTGCAGGCCTTGGCTTGACCATCGCCCCATGCTCCCCATTACTGACCTTCCTTCGAATTAACGAAGGACCTGGAGAGGTGGCTGAGTGGCCGAAAGCGCCCGTTTGCTAAATGGGTATACCCCAAAAGGGTATCGTGGGTTCGAATCCCATCCTCTCCGCCACTTTTGTGTCCAGCTGGCCGGCTGGCATGTGGGCAAGTGGGCAAGAAAGTGATGCCCACAGCTAATGGGATGAGAACCTGTTCGGTGAGCCGTTAGGCGAACAGGCAATGCCATAGGCATTGGGCGAAGCCCGGAGCGTAGCGCAGCCAATCCCATCCTCTCCGCCACTTTTGTGTCCAGCTGGCCGGCTGGCATGTGGGCAAGTGGGCAAGAAAGTGATGCCCACAGCTAATGGGATGAGAACCTGTTCGGTGAGCCGTTAGGCGAACAGGCAATGCCATAGGCATTGGGCGAAGCCCGGAGCGTAGCGCAGCCAATCCCATCCTCTCCGCCACTTTTTGCCGCAAAATCCGAACTCACGGACTTTGCGTGCTTTACGTATCAGGAGCGGGCCTGAAGGGGGCTTCGGCTGAGTCTGATTGGCCCGACGTTACCAAAAACTCTACCAAAGATTGAGTGGCTGGTCCGGGTATGACCAAGAACTATGACCATTACAAAACGTCCCCGATTATCAGCCTTCAGGGTTGGTCAGTAGGTGGAGGAGACGGTGATTAAGAAAGAGTTTATCGCGCCCCTGCTTGATCTCGGTGAGCACGCCGGCCTTGGTCAGCTGGACGAGATAGAGCGAGGCGGTTTCGCGTTTCGCGATGCCGGCGTCCACGAGGTGGCGAATCCGGCAGTAGGGCTGCTCGAAAATGGCGCGCATGATCTCTTCCAAGGGCAGGTCGGGGCACTTCTTGATGATCTGCTTCTCCGTGGATTCCAACAGGGTGTGGATTTCCCGCACCTTGTCTGCGGTCCAGGTGGCGACTTCGACGATACCATTAA
>CALEEU010000280.1 GCA_937875975.1 uncultured Opitutia bacterium
AATCCTGGTGCTCGGCCTGATGGATGGCCCAGCGGTCGCGCCACGTGGCGAGGTCCGAGGCGTTCAATACCTCATAGAGGCGAAGTCCATCAGGGATGCCGAAATAGCCGAGCAGTTCATCGGGCGAACCCTGGAAGACCACGTCGCCCTGGTAGACGACCGTCACCCAGTCGAACTGGTTGAGCTTCCCGAGATTATGGATGATGCAGACGAAGCTCTTGTGGTGCGCCTCGGCGAGATCGCGCAGCAGCGCGAGGATCTGGTCCTCGGATTGCGGGTCGAGGCCCGAGGTGACCTCGTCACAGACCATGCAGGGCGGGTCCAACGTGAGCTCGAGGCCCAGGGAAAGACGGCGTAACTGACCGCCGGAAAGGGCTGAGACCCGCTTGTCGCGGTGCGGGGCCATGCCGGTGACGCCGAGGACGGACTCCAACCGGCGGGCGCGCTCGGCGGCATCCGGCACGGCGAGCTCGAGGGCGTATTCCAAGGACTCGGCGACGGTCAGCTGAGGCTGGGCCGCGGTGAACTGCGGGGCAAAACCGACCTTCCCGACAAGGTCTTCGGTGCAGGTGATGCGCTGGCCGGCGAGACAGGCTTCGCCGGTCGACGGCAGGATGCCGAGGATGGCCTTCATCAAGGTCGTCTTTCCGCAACCCGAAGGCCCGATAACGGCGTTGAGGCCGCGAGGCAGGAAGCGCGCATTGGCCCCGTCGAGGATGATCGGGCCGTTGGTACCCGCCTGCACGGTGAGGTTCTGGCAGCTCAGCATCGGTTGTAATCTTGCTTCGGCACCCCCGTGGGTAAAGGATTAACGCCATGAACGCCAAAGCCCTTGCCGCTGCCCTGCTCGCAATCGCCGCCCTCGCCCCTCAAGCCGACGCCTTCCAGATGAGCAAGAAGGCCATCCGCAACCAAGGCATCTTCGGCATCAAGGTGAACAAGACCGACATGGCCTTCTACGGACGTGCGGACGCCATCCTGTCGATCTCCTTCCAAGAATACACCACCGGCTCCTTCATCGTCGCCGAAGTCGTCATCGACATGAAGGACTCCAACCAACAGCTGCGCATCTACAACACCCGCCCGCCCGGCACGGCCGACGTCGCCAACCGCGCCAACCGCGCCAGCGCCGCAAACTCCGAAAACCGCGGCCTGGACCCGAAAGACGCCAGCAAACTCCCGATTCCCGGCCCGCTCGCCATGATTGAATCAAAGGTCAATAACGTGGTCAGCAACAGCACCGGCGACCTGGTCGTGAAGACCTACCCGAACACCACCCACGCCAAGACCGTGGAGATGGTCGTCACGACTAAGGCCGAGCTGCAGCAGCTCTACTCGAAGATGATCACCCTTTACACCGGCTTCGAAGTGGAAGCCGTCGACGGTGCTTCGGTCGAAGGCTCGAACGGGGCCACCGCCGCCTCGAACGCCGCGGGGGCCACCGCCACCAAGATGAAGATCAACCAGATCGGCGGGGTGCTCTTTACCCTAGAGTAAGTCGGCGTCAGTCCCAAGTCCGCTATTTTACGGGGCGAAACACCCCTCCCCCTCCTTTCGGGCAAGTCCGGCTTGACCGTCCCGAAGGCGTTCGCTTGTGTCCGCCCTTACTCCCATGGCCTCCCTACCCGTCAATCGCATCAAGAAGAAGAACATCATGAGCTACAATGGTGAGCTCTGCATCGTTCTCGAGTGTCTCGTCCGCACCCCCCCGAACAACGCTTCCTACGTCCAGATGGAACTCCGCTCCATCAAGACAGGCGCCAAGATCCCGGTCCGCTGCGGCATCGGAGTCAGCTTTGACGTCTTCGACAACAGCACCAAGTCCCTTGAAATGTCCTACGAGGCCGACGGCAGCTACGTCTTCGTCGATACCAGCACCAACGAGGAATACTACATCTCGGCCTCCTCCCTCGCCGACTCCAAGGAGTTCCTGATCTCAGGCACTTCCTACATGGTCCTCTTCGTCGAAGATAAGCCCATCACCGTCGACCTCCCCCCTTCCGTCATCGTCGAAGTCCTCGAAGCCCCGCCCGCCGTCAAGGGCGACACCGCCGGCAACGTCCAGAAGACGGTCACCTGCGAAAACGGCCTCCAGGTCAACGTCCCGCTCTTCATCAAGCAGGGCGAGAAGATCAAGGTCAGCACCGAGAACAAGGAATACCTCGGTCGCGCCTGAGCCGCCCCCAACAGGCGCCGCATCGAACCCCGGCTCGCCGGGGTTCTTTCTTGGGCAGACGGACCGCCCAGAGGGAGCGTAGACCCGCAGGGATTCGAACCCCGACAAGGAGAACCAAAAACTCCTGTGCTACCATTACACCACGGGTCTGCGCACCCCGACTGAACAGCGACTCGTGGGTCGGAGTCAAGCGAGACCAAGGCGGGGTTGACGCTGGGGTTTCTTAGGCTCATTTCCCCTGTATGCCCGCCTCCACCTCCAAGAAGCCGAAGTACCGTCGTATCGTGCTGAAGATCAGCGGTGAAGCCCTGCGCAACGACACCACCGGCGCCTCCATCGACAGCGCCGTCCTCGACCGCCTGGCCGAAGAGCTCCGCTCGATCCAGAAGGTCGGCACCCAGGTCGCAGTCGTCGTCGGCGGCGGCAACATCTTCCGCGGCCTCGCCGGAGCGCGCGCCAACGGCACCGACCGCACTACCGGCGACAACATGGGCATGCTCGCCACGGTCATCAACGGCCTCGCGCTCATGGACCGCCTCGAGAAGGCCGGCCTCGAATGCCGCGTGATGACGGCCATCCCGATGGACCGCATCGCCGAACCTTTCATCCAGCGTCGCGCCACCCGCCACCTCGAACGCGGGCGCATCGTCATCTTCGTCGCCGGCACGGGCAACCCGTACTGCACGACTGATTACGCCGCCGCCCTCCGCGCTAACGAGATCGGCGCCGACGCCATCCTCAAGGCCACCAAGGTCGACGGCGTCTACGACAAGGACCCGATGAAGCATAAGGATGCTAAACGCTACGATCGCGTCTCCCACGCCGAAGCCCTCCAGAAGCGCCTTGGCGTGATGGATGCCGAAGCGTTCTCGCTCTGCGAAGCCAACAAGCTCCCGATCATCGTGCTCTCGATGTCCGAGAAGGGCGCCGTCAAGAAGGCCGTCCTCGGCCAGCGTATCGGCACGCTCGTCGGCTGATTTTCCAACAACCAACCCGCACCCACCCCTATCCTATGGACCTCAAGAAACTCATCGCCGACGGCGGCAACGCCATGAAGAAGGCGGTCGACCACACCTCGCACGAATTCGCCACGCTGCACACCGGCAAGGCTTCGCCGCTCATGATCGAGAACATCCAGGTCCACGTCGAAGCCTACGGCATGACGCAGCGCCTCAAGGACATGGCCGC
>CALEEU010000281.1 GCA_937875975.1 uncultured Opitutia bacterium
AGCGGATTGATCGGTGCGATAATCGGGGCCTGTGGGGCCGCGGGCTTGGTGGCCGCGACCTTCTCGCGGTCGCTGCGACTAGTGAGCAGTTCGCACCGCAGGCGAAGGAAACTCGTGGCCTCCTCGTCCTCCGGATGGTCCGCCAGCTGGGCCGGCGTCACGGGATTGGCCGTCCGTAGACGGATGACTTTACCGTGGTGATGCAAGAACTCGCGCAGGAGGAGCATCGTCCGTACCTTCGGGTGAATCAGGCCGAGCCATTGAAAGAGCCCGGAGTTACGACCCTCGATCCGCATGGGAAGAATCGAAGCGCCGACCTTGCGGGCCATGCGTACCACCTGCGGCGACCAAACCGGGTCGTCGACGCGACGAGACTTCAGGCGGAGACTGGAAACCTCACCGGAGGGGAAAGTCATGATGCAGCCACCCGCACGCAGATGTGCGAGGATACGACGGGTGCCCGCGATGTTGCCCGGATCGGCCGCATCCGCACTGAAGGGATTGACCTCGATCAGCCAGGGACGGATGCCCGGGATCTGGCTGAGCCAACGATTACCGACGACCAGCGCATCCGGACGGGCCCGCAGGAGGAAATCCATCGCCACCAAGCCGTCGGCCAGACCATGCGGATGATTCGCGACCACGACGAGAGGCCCCGAACGCGGGATGCGCGCGAGACACTGATCGCTCCAAGTGTTGCACAGACCCGCCTGCTCCATCGCGGAGGTGAAGAAATCCGGCCGGCCCGCCACATGGATGCGCTCAAGGAAAGCATCGAAGGCCCGGACCTTGAAGAAGCGGTCCAAAACAGGCTCGGCCCAGGCCAGCGGGCCGAGATTGGCCTTAAGTTCGTCGGTATTGCTGGGCGCGCGCTGCGGTGACATCTGTGGCAATGATGCCACGGATGTGCGAACGGACAGGGGCGAACCCGTGACAATGTGGTGTCAGCCTGCAGCGAACCCGAAGAATTCACGGGCATTGCGCGTGGCGACCTCGGCGACCTCATCCGCCGGCAGACCCAGCAACTCCGCGGCCTGGGCGCAAATCTCTGGGAGATAGGCGGGCGTATTTTCCTTACCACGGACGGACTGCGGGGCGAGGTACGGGGCATCGGTCTCCAGCATCAGCCGGGCGAGGCCCTGCGCCTTGAGCGCCTGGCGGATCTCCTCGGACTTGGCGTAGGTGATGATACCGGTGAAGGAAGCACGACCGCCCCGCTGATTGACCTGGCGGACCTGGTCAGGCCCTTCGACGAAACAGTGGAAGACGACCTTGCGCCAATCGACGCCACTGGCGTCGATCAGCCGCACACAATCGTCGAACGCATGCCGGGAGTGAATGACCACCGGACAACCGAACTGATAGGCCAGCGAAAGCTGGCGACGAAAGGCCTCCTGCTGCCAGCTTTTGATCCGTTCGGCTTCGCCGACGTCGGTTGGCAGGCGGAAATAATCTAAACCGATCTCCCCGAGCGCTGCGGGAGGCGTGTGGTCGGCGAAATAAGGCGAGATGGCCGCGACGGTCTCTTCCCAGCCCTCTTCGACATGGCAGGGATGCAGGCCAACGGTATGCCGAAAGAAATCGGGCTGCTTGGACGCGAGATCACGGTAGTCGGACCAATCCTTCAGGTCCGTGCCGATGGCGACGACGCCCTCGACGCCCACGGCCCTACATTCGGCCACCCAAGCGGCCAGACGGCCGGCCTTGAGGGCGTATTCCGGGTGACAATGGGAGTCCAACAGGCGCACGGGATGATTAGGCTATGAGGCGATGAAAGCGCAAGACCACAGCCCTGCCTTGAAAAAGCCGTCCTGCCCTGCACGTTGGCCGCATGCACCACTGGCTGATGAAGTCCGAACCTGACGAGTTCTCCTTCCAGGAACTTGAACGTAAGGGCAAGGAACCGTGGACTGGCGTGCGTAATTATCAGGCGCGTAACTTCATGCGGGCGGCCAAGCTCGGTGATCTGGTGCTCTTCTACCATTCCAACTGCGACGAACCCGGCATCGTCGGCGTGGCCAAGGTCTCCAAGGAAGCTTTTGACGACCCCACGCAGTTCGAACCCAAGTCGGACTACTACGACGC
>CALEEU010000282.1 GCA_937875975.1 uncultured Opitutia bacterium
TTGTCGAAGACCTGCCCGGCAGGCAGGTGGCCCGGCCATGTGGCGACGAAGGGCGTGCGGATGCTGCCTTCAGTGAGCATGCCTTTCTCACCGATGAGCGGCGTATTGAGCGAACCGTCCCAGTTCTTGCCCAAGGGCGCGCCGTTATCGCCGATGAAGAAGATCAGGGTATTCTTATCCTGGCCCATCGCCATGAGCTTCGCGCGCAGCTGGCCGATGCCTTCGTCCATCGCTGCCATCATCGCCAAAGCCTGGCGACGTTCCTTGGGTAGGTGGACCGGCGTCTTCGAGAACCACGGCTCTGGGGATTCGAGCGGCACGTGCGGTGCGTAGTACGCGAGGTAGAGGAAGAACGGCTGCTCGGGCTTGGCGGTACGGCGATCGAGGAAGGACAGGGCGGCTTCGGTCTGCACGACCACGCGGAAACGATTGTCGGCCACGAGGTGTGGGGCGTCGGCTAAAGGCTTCCCCGATAGATCATGCGAGGCCAGATACTGGCGGAGTTCCCCCCGGAAGTATTCGTCGAAGCCCTGAGCGTGCGGCATGAACTCCTTGGTGGAGCGGAGGCCTTTTTCGCCTTTCTTTCCGCCGACCAGGTCGAGGTGCCATTTACCGACTTGTCCGGTGACGTAACCGGCGGTCTTGAGGCGTTCGGCAATGGTCAGTTGTTCGAGCGGGAGCGGACCCTTGTTGTTATCCTCGACGCCGAAGCGCTGCTGATATCGTCCGGTGAGGACGCCGGCACGGGACGGCACGCACTGTGGGGCGGAGACGTAGCCGCGGGTGAAACGGACGCCGTCGCGGGCCATCGCGTCGAGGTGCGGCGTACGGATGTCCTGGTCCGAACCTTGGATGCCGAGATCCGCCCAGCCGTGGTCGTCCGAGTAGATCAGGATGATGTTCGGCTTATCCGCGGCGACGGCCGCGAGCGGAGCGAGCAATAGGGCGAGGAGACAGCGAAGCATGGTATGAATGCAGATTAAGGAGCAGTCGACGTGACGCGCAGTCGACGGAATTCGAGGGCACCAGCCTTCTCGCCGGTCGGACCACCGGATTCTCCGCCGAGCCCGAAGGTAAGTTTCTCCTCGGCGATGCAAGGGGCCGAGCCGCGGATGATGTTACCGTCGACGGTGGCTTCCAGCTTGTCGCCGTTGAAGACGATGTGCACGTGGTGCCACGTCTCCGGCGCTAGTTGGACGGGCACCTTGGCGAGTTCCTTGTTCTCGCCCTTCTTGGGGTGGGCGAGGATGCGGAGCTCTTTGGTGGTCATCACGAGATGGCAGATGTGTCCTCTTTCTTGGCTGCCGTTGAAGATGATGCCTGCGAAGCTCGCCTTACCTACGAGGCGGAAGTCGCATTCGACGATACCGTCTTTGAGCGGCAACTTATGCACCTTCACCGGGCCATGGCGGCGGGCGCCCGATTCGAAGCCGCGCAGCACGCCGTCTTTGGCGTTCCAGGTGCCCAGCCCCCAGAACCAATCCTTGGAGAGTTCCTGGTCGAACTTCTCTTCGAGGATGACCTTGGGCTCGGCGGCAAGGGCCGCGAGCGGAGCGAGCAGGAGGGCGAG
>CALEEU010000283.1 GCA_937875975.1 uncultured Opitutia bacterium
TGCAGCTCGGCGGCAAGAACGCCGACACCGACGGCTCCTTCCACGGCGTCGTCGACGAAGTGCGCTTCAGCTCCGGCGCCCTGCCCGAAGACCAGCTCCTCTATTCCACCGAAGAAGTCCGCCCCTCCACGCTGGGCTTCTGGCGCTTCGAAGCCAAGACCGGCACGATGAGCGATTCCTCCGGCCGCGGCCGCGAACTTTCCGTCGGCGCCCTCAAGGCGGAAGCCGCGCCCAGGGCCGAGCACGTGCCGATGGCCGCGCTCTGCCACGCCCTCCTCAACTCCTCCGAATTCCTCTACGTCGAATGAACGACCCACGCTGCCATCGCGTCGAAGCCTCCTCGTCGCGCCGCGACTTCCTCTTCAACGCCGGCCTCGGCCTGGGCGCCATGGCCTTCAGCGACCTGCTCGCCAAGGAGATCGTCGTCCCCGCCGCCGGCACGCCCCTGCAGCCCGGCGTCGGCCAGATCAAGCCCCGCGCCAAGAGCGTCATCTTCCTCTTCATGGAAGGCGGTCCGTCGCAGATGGACCTCCTCGACCCTAAGCCGCTCCTGAACCAGCTGGCCGGACAACGCCTCCCCGACAGCTTCGGCACCGTCATCACCGCGATGGGCGAGGCCAAGGCCCCGCTCCTCGGCTCGAAGCGCGAGTGGAAGCAGCACGGCGGGTCCGGCCAGTGGTTCTCCGACTGGATCCCGCACATCGCCTCCTGCGCCGACGACCTCGCGGTCATCCGTTCCTGCAAGGCCGACGGCATCAATCACTCCGCCGGCGTCTGCCAG
The DNA here is from genome assembly GCA_937875975.1 of uncultured Opitutia bacterium. Taxonomy (GTDB): domain Bacteria; phylum Verrucomicrobiota; class Verrucomicrobiia; order Opitutales; family UBA953; genus UBA953. The sequence continues at coordinate 782 of CALEEU010000283.1, forward strand.
ATGAACACCGGCTCGATCCTCGCCGGCAAGCCGTCGCTGGGCTCGTGGATCAACTACGGCATCGGCTCAGAGAACAGCAACCTGCCCGCGTTCATCGTGATGCAGGATAACCAGAGCACGGTCATCAACGGGCCGCGTAACTGGGGCGCCGGCTTCATGCCCGCGGGCTTCCAAGGCGTGCGCATCCAGGGCGGCGCCGAGCCGATCCCGAACCTCAACACGCCCGAAGCCGTCGCGGCCGACCTGCAGGCCAGCAAGCTACGGCTGATCAACAGCGTGAACAAGGAGTTCGCCGCCCGCTACCCGGACCGCTCGGAGCTCGGCGCCCGCCTGGCGGGTTACGAGATGGCCGCGCGCATGCAGGCCGAAGCCCCTGGCGTCGTCGACCTCACCGGCGAGACCGAGGCCACGCGCAAGCTCTACGGCCTCGACGACAAGACGACCGAGAACATGGGCCGCCTCTGCCTCCTCTCCCGCCGCATGGTCGAACGCGGCGTGCGCTTCGTCCAGATCTACCACGGCGCCGGCTCGAAGTGGGACGCCCACACGAAGATCGAGAGCAACCACGCCGGCCTCTGCGCTTCGATGGACAAACCGATCGCCGGCCTGCTCAAGGACCTCAAGTCCCGCGGATTGCTCGAGGACACGCTCGTCGTCTGGGGCGGCGAATTCGGCCGCACCCCGATGTCCGAGAAAGGCGACGGCCGTGACCACAACCCCACCGGCTTCTCCATGTGGATGGCCGGCGGCGGCGTCAAAGGCGGTCAGACCATCGGCAGCACCGACGACCTCGGCCTGCGCGCCGCGGAGACCCCGCTGCACGTCCATGACCTCCACGCCACCATCCTCTGGCTGCTCGGCATCGACAACATGGGCCTGACCTACCGCTACAAAGGCCGCCCGGAACGCCCGACGCAGAACGAAGGCGAACCTTACAAGAAGATCGTCGGGTAGCGCAGGGCGCTAACCGACGACCAGGGGTAGGGATGGGGGGCAGGGGTTGGGCGGCCATCTCATCCTATCTCCGGTTTCCCTTTGAGTGCCTCTGATATGCCTCGGGTAGGGTTGACCCGTCAGCCAAGGCCGCTTCATTCTCCCTCATTAAGCGGAACCCCGTCCGCCCTCCCCTTGTCCCAGTTAAAGATGTCCCGTCTCGTCCCCCTTTTCCTCGGTCTCGCGGCCCTCGTCTCAGCCCAGTCCGTGCCGGTGTGGAATTTCGACGGCGCTGCCCTTCCGGAGACCAACGCCGTCGGCACCGTCGCCTTCAAACAGCCTGGCCCCCGTCGCCCGGACTACCCGCGCTTCGAGCAGAAGAACGAAGCCGCGACCTTTGACGGCCAAGGCGCGCGCCTCGAGATCAAGGACCCGGGGCCGAACAGCCTCTTCGATTTCAAGAACGGCGACGCGATCACCCTCGAAGCCTGGGTGAAGCCCGACGGTCTTCGTAAAGGCGAGAACGCCTATGTCATCGGCAAGGGTCGCACCGATCCGAAGTCCGCCAATCCGAGCAACCAGAACTGGGCCCTGCGCCTGCGCGTGCTCTACGACAGCGCCTGCCTCAACTTCCTCTTCGCTTCTCCGTCCGGCACCGGCATCAAGTGGCACCGCTGGACGACGCCCACCGGCTTCGCCAACGACCGTCGCTGGCACCACGTCGCCGTGCGTTATGAATTCGGCAAACCAGAGAGCATCCGCGGCTGGATCGACGGCAAGGAGATCAAAGGTTCCTGGGACATGGACGGCGCGACGACCGACGCGCCCGTGGTCGACGACGCCCCGGTGTGGATCGGGTCCTCCATGGGCGGCCTCGCCAATAGCAGCTTCCGCGGCGCGATCGATGACATCCGTCTCCATCGTACCCTCGTCCCCGCGGCTGAAATCGCCGCACGCTTCGCCACCACCCTGCCGCCCGTCGCCAAGGCCGACATCGCCCAGGTCGGCCCCAGCCCCAACGCCGGCAACGACAGCGCCAACGGCACCAAGGTCGCCAAGGCCGCGGAAGTCGTCCGCAAGGCGCCGAAGGTCGACTGGACCACGGTCACCCAAGGTCAGGTCCGCGTCGAACTCTGCGAAGACTGGAAACCGACCGCCAACGTCTGGCCGGAACAAGCTCCCGCCGTGACCGACAGTTACGTCGCCCCGGCCTTCGGCTTCGCGCGCGTCCCCGAAAAGTATGTCGACACCGGCGTGCGCACCGAACGCGGCCACCCCTACCTCCTCCGCGCGCTCGCGACCGTCAGACTCCCGGCTGGCAAACATCGGCTGCTTCTGCGCGGACGCGGAGCCTCGGCGCTCTTCATCGACGGCAAGCTCCAGCTCAAGACGCCGTTCCCGCCCGCCGGCACCGACAACAAGCCGGTCAAGGATCAGGACAAGTACCTCGACCTCGGAGGCGACTTCCGCTTCGCCCCGCCCGGCAACCGCGATGCCTGGGTCGAATTCGAAACCAAAGGCGGCGCACACCGCATCATCCTGGAATCCGTCGTCGGGTTCGTCATCAACACGAAGGGCTCACGCCGCCGCCCGGAGCTCGGCGAAACCATCGCCGCGATCTCGCTCGCGGGACGCACCGACTGGCAGCTCCTGACGCCTTCGTCCGACACTCCGAGTTATGACGACGCCGGCTGGGCCGCTTACGCCGCGCAAGAGGAAGCCCGTCTCACCAAGGTCGATGCGTCCGCTCGTGCCGCCGCCCGCGCCCGCCAGGGCGACTACTGGCAGAAACGCCGCGAGGCCGCTCAGCTGTGGCTCGCCAAGACGCCCGAGACGCCCGTCCCGGCGCTCGCCGCCGACTTCCCGGCCAACAACCCCATCGACCATTTCATCGCCGAAAAAATCGTCGCGTACCAAGGCCAGGTGAAAGCCGTGAAGACCGGCGGCGTGGATTTCTACGCGAAGGTCTTTCCCATCCTCGAAGCCAACTGCCTCGAATGTCACCAAGGCGGGAAGCCCAAGGGCAAGCTCCACCTCGACACCCGCGCCGGCGCGCTCAAAGGCGGCACGTCCGACGGCGCCGCCATCATCCCGGGCGACCCCGCCAAGAGCCCGTTGCTCACCCGCATCAAGTCCGAGGATCCCGACGAAGCCATGCCGCCCGTCGGCCATCGCCTCGCCGCGACCGAGATCGCCACCATCGAGCAGTGGATCAAGGAAGGCGCCGCTTGGCCCGACTACCGCACGCTGCCCACCGCGATCAATCCGCTGACCGAAGACCTTGCCTTCTTGCGTCGCGTCACGCTCGACACCGTCGGCGTACCACCCAGCCTTGCCGAGATCGAGGCGTTCGCCGCGGACACCTCGGCCGACAAGCGCGCGAAGGTCATCGACCGCCTGCTGCACGACCCGCGCGCCGCCGACCACTGGACGGGCTACTGGCAGGACGTCCTCGCCGAGAACCCGAACATCCTGAATCCTACGCTGAACAACTCCGGCCCGTTCCGCTGGTGGATCTACGAATCGCTCGCCGACCGCAAGCCGCTTGACCTCATGGTCACCGAACTGCTGCGCCTCAAGGGCAGCTCCGCCGCCGGCGGTCCAGCCGGCTTCGGCATCGCCTCCCAGAACGACGTCCCCATGGCCGCCAAGGCCACGATCGTCACCACCGCCTTCCTTGGCATGGAGACCAAGTGCGCGCGCTGCCACGACGCCCCGGCGCACACCGCCAAGCAAGAGCAGGTCTTCGCCCTCGCCGCCCTCCTCGAGACCAAGGCCGTGAAGGTTCCGATCACGAGCAGCGTCTCCATGGCTAAACTCCGCGAAGGCGGCCGCAAGCCGCTCATCGAGGTCACCCTTGAGCCTGGCGCCTTAGTCGAGCCGCATTGGCCGTTCCCCGAACTCTCGCAGGAAAGCGTCGCGGATGATCTCGCGCTGGATGCGAAGGACCCGCGCGATCGCCTCGCCACGCTCGTCACCGCCCCGCAGAATGAACGCTTCGCCCAGGTGATGGCCAATCGCCTTTGGGCCCGCCTCATGGGTCGCGGCCTCGTGGACCAAGCCTGGGATTGGGAACGCTCCAAGAACTCGCACCCGGAACTGCTCCGCTGGCTCGGCCGCGAGCTCGTGCGCAGCGGCTACGACGCCGACCACGTCCTGCGCCTCATCCTCAATTCGCACGCCTACCAGCGCGCGACGGACGCCACGCAGAAGCAGGCCAGCCCGCTCTTCGCCTCGCCGGCCCCGCGCCGACTCTCCGCCGAACAAGTCGTCGACTCGATGTTCGCCACGACCGGCAAGCCCTTCCGCACGGAAGAGGCCAGCCTCGACATCGACAGCATCCGCGAACAGGCGAACTCCGTGTCGCTCGGCCAGCCGCGCCGCGCCTGGATGCTCACCTCCACCTCCAACGAGCGTGACCGCCCCGCCCTCGCCTTGCCCCGTATCCAAGCGGTCTGCGACGTGCTGGCCGCTTTTGGCTGGCGAGCCAGCCGTCCGGATCCCGTGACCGACCGCGAGAGCTCGGCCAACTCCCTGCAGCCTGCGATCCTGAGCAACGGCACCATGGGCACCTGGATCACGCGCCTCAGCGACGATCACGGCGTCACGGCGATGACCCTCGAGGCCAAGTCGCCGGAGGCGCTCACCGACGCCCTGTTCCTGCGCCTGCTCTCGCGTCGCCCGACCGCCGCCGAGAAGGCGAAATACTCCGCCTATCTCGGCGAAGGCTTCGCCGGCCGCGTGACGCAGTCGTCGTCCAAGTCCGCGGCCTACCCACGCAAGCCTGCCTATTACGTCTCCTGGTCCAACCACCTCAACGATCTGGCCACCACCGTGCGCATGCAGGAGGAAGCCGCGGCCCGCAAGGGCGACCCGGCGACTGACCGCCTGACCACCGGGTGGCGCCGCCGCGCCGAGGACGTCGTCTGGGCTCTCGTCAACTCTCCCGAATTCCTTTACCACTAACACCATGGATCGCCGCTCCTTCCTTACCGCCCTCGGGCTCGCCCCCTTCGCCGCGTCCCCGCTGCTCGCCTCAGCGGGCGCCGCCGGCGTGAAAGGCAAGGCCGAGCATTGCATCTTCATCTGGCTGGGGGGCGGCATGGGCCAGGTCGACACCTTCGACCCGAAGGCGCTCGGCGACAATAAATCCACCGTCAAGAAGCGCGGCTCGCTCTACCCTTCCATCGAGACCTCCGTCTCCGGCGTCCGTCTGTGCGAACACCTGCCGCGGACGGCCAAGCTGATGGAGCATGTCACCGCGGTCCGCTCGGTGAACCATAAGGTCATCGACGAGCACGCTTTCGCCACGAACCTCGTCCACACTGGCCGCATGATCAGCGGCAACGCCATCTATCCTTCGATCGGCTCGATGGTCGCCCACCGCCGCGGCGCCGCCGACCCGGACGTCCCGGCCTACATGCTCATCGGCTACCCGAACGTGAGCCGCGGCCCGGGCTTCCTCGGCATCAAGGACGGCTACATCTACCTCGTCGACACCGAGACGGGCCCGAACGGCTTCACCACGCCGAGCGACATCGACCCGGCCCAGAAGGTCCGCCGTCAGGAACTCCTGGGCGCGCTCGGCGGCACGGCCCCCGAGGGCTCAGCCCTCGCCGAATATGCCCAAGCGCAGCACGAGGCCTTCCGCCTCGCGGGGCCTTCGTTCATGCGCCACTTCGACCTGAAGAAGGAAGCGCCCGACACGCGCCTGTCCTACGGCGGAGAATTCGGCCAACGCTGCCTGCTTGCTCGTCGCCTCATCCAGGGCGGCGTGCGCTTCGTCGAAGTCTCGCATAACCTCAACTTCATCAACGGCGCGGGCTGGGACGTGCATAATGACGGCATCGACAACCAGCACATCCTCATCCGCGAGCTCGATAATGCCCTCGCCGGCCTGATCGAAGACCTCAAGCGCACCGGTATGCTCGACAAGACCCTCGTCGTCATCGCCACCGAGTTCGGCCGTCCGCCGGAATTCGACGCCAAGGGCGGACGCGGCCACCAAGGCACGGCCTTCTCGATGATCCTCGCCGGCGGCGGCCTGAAGCACTGCGGCGCCTACGGCCAGACCGACGACTTATCCAAGACCGTAGTCAAAGACCCCGTCAGCATCCCGGACTTCCACGCCACGATCCTCGCGGCGATGCAGGTCGACACTTCCAAGGACCTCATGGCCGGCGGACGCCCCGTGCCGATCACCGACGGCGGCACCCCGATCGCGAAGTTGTTCTAAACAAATAGGTGTAGGCGGTTAGCGGATAGCGGCTGGCGGTTGGGAAGAATGCTGAGAGTATCGAGTATTGAGTGTCGAGTATCGGGAGTGCATGCCTTGAGGTAGGGGCAGCACGCGGTGCTACCCCTAGTTTGCCGCGGGTAGGGTCGGGACCGCGTCACGACATAACATGCTGTTGTGTTGATGGCTGAATCGATGACGGAGGACAGAGGGCGGATTTCCCGCCACCTGCCACCTGGGGCCGCCACCCGCCACCTGAAACGACTCCCCAGCCAATCATCTGGTCTCCGGTTCCCCTTTGAGCTCTGCTTCGCTGTCTTGGGTAGGGGCGCGACTGCGTCGCGTCCGTTCGCAAGGAAAGGTACGGCCAGCCGGGCATGTCACCCCAATCTCCTGATATCGGTCCGCCCACGGACGCCACGCAGTGGCGCCCCTACCCTCACTTCCTCAGCGATGATCCGGCTTCCAGTGATTCACGCGGTTCACCAGATACTTCACGTAGATATCGGAATCGTTCAGGCAAGGAATCTGGGCGAAGTGCTCGCCGCCGGCGTGCTCGAACGTCTCCTTACCTTCTTCGCGGATTTCCTCGAGGGTCTCGAGGCAATCAGACGTGAAGGCGGGACACATGACCAAGAGGTTCTTGGTGCCCTCGGCCGGCAGGGCTTCGAGACGCTTGTCGGTATAAGGTGAAACCCACGGCTCACCGGCCAGACGGGACTGGAAGGAGAGTTCGTACTGGGACTCCTTGAGGCCGGC
>CALEEU010000284.1 GCA_937875975.1 uncultured Opitutia bacterium
AGGCTGGCCAGGAACGACCCCGAGGACGGCGGTAGTCCGTATTGCATCAGGCCCACGCGCACGGCGTTGAAGGGGGCGGACGCCGAGAAGCTCTCGAGGCCGGCGCTATTATCGGCGTGGATCATCAGGCCAGAGCGGACGGCGGCAGGAATCCGTTCCAAAAGCTTGAGGAAGATTGCGCGCTGGTTGGTGGTGTAGGCCGCATCGCTGTCGGCGTCGGAGAAGTGCGTGAAGACGCCACGCCACTCGAAGCCAGCGGCCTGCACGAACGCAAAGAGCTCGGCGGCTTGCTCATGCCAGACGCCGGCGCGACCCATACCGGTGTCGACCTTGACGTGCACCTTCGCCTTGAGTCCCGACTTCGCGACTGCAGCGGCGAGAGCCTGTGCCTCTGCGAGCGAGTTCAGCGTGATATCGAGGCCGAGGGCTAGCGCGCGAGGGAGTTCGCTAGGCAGGGTCGGGCTGAGCAGGAGAATATCGGCATCATGGCCAACCTCGCGCAGGTTCGCGGCTTCGGCGACGTTCGCCACCGCGAAGCAATCCACGCCGGCCTGCAGGAGGCGCGTGGCGACCTCGGGCATACCATGACCATAGGCGTTGGCCTTCACCACCGCGACATAGCGGACATGGGGCGGGAGGGCCTGCTTGATGCGACCGACGTTGCGATCGATGGCCGGCAGGTCGATCTCGACCCAAGCGCGCGCGGCGGAAGCATTCGATGAAGCGCTCATCAGCGGTGACGCTCCCCAGACCAGGTGGCGAAATCGTTGGCGACGTTCAACGCGTCGGGGCGAGGCTCCTCGCGCAGGAAGCCAGGCTGAGCGAAGAAGGTCGGCAAAGCCGACCACGGATGAGGAACAGCGACGTGCGAGGTCAGCACGCCGGCAGCGGCTTCACTCGAGGCCAACACGCGATGGCCAGAGGAATTCAGTTGAGCGGCTTCGGCTTCGAACGGCGCGCCCAAGGAACCATCGGCCGAAACCTCGAGCGCATGCCAGCGCTTCAGGCGGGATTCGACGGCGACGAGGAACGGGCCCTGCTCACCAACGGTGAGCGCGGAGCGCGCGATGCCAGCAAGAGATTCCCAGATGAAGATCGGACGCGGCTCGAGCGCGGACCAAGAGCGGACCGCCAGCGCGGCGATGCGGATGCCGAGCACGGAACCTGGGCCAACGCACAGAGCAAAGGAACGGATATCGCCGAGCTTGAGCTTGGCTTCGGCCAAGGCGACTTCCACGCAGCCGAAGAGGCCTTCCAAAGCGCCATCAGTCGAGAGGCCCTGCCCAACCCAGCGGCCGCCCGAGAGAACTCCCACCCGGACACCGGCGCGGGCGGAGCCGTCGAGGACGAGGCAGGGTTCGGGCGCGCTCATGGCCTCAGCCTGGTGGCCAATCGAGGGCGCGTCCACCCAGCAGATGCACGTGGAGGTGCGGGACGGTTTCACCACCGTCGGGGCCGTTGTTGATTACGACCCGGAAGCCCTTGGCCAAGCCAAGCTGGCGGGAGAGCTGACCAGCCACGAGTAGTAGATGCCCGAGAGTCGCCTGGTCTTCCACGGTCGCCTCAGCGACGCGCGGGATGGGCTTACGGGGCACGATCAGAACGTGCGTCGGAGCCTTAGGGGAGATGTCATGAAAGGCCACGCACACCGCGTCCTCATGGAGGAGCTTCGCAGGAATCTCCTTGTCGGCAATCTTCTGGAACAGCGTCTTCGGGGCGCTCATGGCAAATCAGAGGACGACCACCGTCACGCGACGTCGACCGGCCTGGCGGGCGACGAGGCCTTGGACGGTATCGACGGCTTCGTCGTAGACGGCACGCCAGCGGGTCGAACGGGCACGGGTGCCGGCAAGATACTGATCCTGCAGGCCGACGACCCAGAAGAGCACGTCGGCGGCTTCCCCGGTCGTGGCGAGAGCGGCTTCGACGCGTTCATGGGCCCAAAGGGCGTCGAAAGGCTCGGCACGATGATCGAGCACCGCGACGGTCGGCACGGGACGGTCGGGCGAAAGCAGACGGAAGATTTGGGCGGCCGCAGCGGCGAGGTCGGTGGCGTTGAGGCGCGGGTCGGTCTCATCGTCGGCCTCGAAGACGCGCAGCACGGCGTCGACGTCGCTGCGTAGCTGGGGAGCGGTGCCCACCATCGAGGCCAGCAGCGCGTTCAGCGTGCGGAGGCGAATCGACTTCGGCAGCGCGGCGGTCACTTAATTTTTCCTCCCTTGCGGAGCTGATCGATGGCCTTGGCGAGCTCATCGATGTCTCGGAACTCCCGATAGACGCTAGCGAAGCGGACGTAGGCAATCTGGTCGACCGACTGAAGGAGGGTCATGATCTCCTCGCCGATGGCGCTGGAGGGAACCTCGTCGCCAAACTTCACCTGCAGGTTCTCGACGATTTCAGAAATCATCAGGTTGATGCGTTCGAGCTCAATCGGGCGCTTATCGGTGGCCTTGCGGACGCCGGAGGCAATCTTACCGATGTCGAATTCTTCGCGGGCGCCGTTGCGCTTCACCACGACCATGC
>CALEEU010000285.1 GCA_937875975.1 uncultured Opitutia bacterium
CTCAGGTTCGCTGAAGTCGAGAAATCGACGGCCTTCAGCGGGGCGAGGCCTTGGTCGTGATAGATTGCGGCGACGGCGTCGAACTCACCCTGAAGGTGACGGTGAAAGACCGTGTCGCCTGGGAGCGGTCCGCTGACCTCGTGCCCTTCGGCGCGCAAGGCTTCGACGGCCGGCCTGATGATGGTATCGTCTTCCTTGCCAAGTAGGCCGCCTTCGCCGGCATGCGGATTCAGTCCGCAGACGGCGATGCGCGGCCGACGGTCGCCGAGCTTCACACGAAGTGAAATCAGCGCGAGCACCGTGCGGCGGATATCCGCGGCGGTGACGTTGCGCGGCACGTCGGCGAGCGGGAGATGCCAGGTGACCAGTCCGACGGTCATCTGGCCGCCGGCGAAAGCCATCACGGGCTCGCCGCTCCAGCGCGATGCGAAGAATTCCGTCTGGCCGGGAAAGACATAGCCCACGCCGGCCAGGCCTTTCTTGTTCACGGGGCCAGTGACGACGGCGGCGAAACGCCCGCCGGTCGCGCCGCGTGCCGCCATTTCCATCGCTTCGATCGCGATGAGGTGACCGGCCTCATCGGGCTGGCCAGGGCGAGTGAGGAAATCCTTGGGCCCGACGGCAATGCCTTGGCCGAGTCGCGCGATCCAATCGGCCGGGCCGATGGGCACGACAGTGTCTGCCGATTCGGGATGCGCTTTAAGCCAGCTGGCGATGAGTTCCGGTCCCACTCCGGCCGGATCTCCGCAGGTGACGGCGATGGGTAAGGTGCTCATTCGGGCGAGACGAAGCGGCCGCGCCTGCCGCCGAGGAAGAAGTTCAGGAAATCGCGCGCCTCCGGGGTCTGGTAGCCACCTTCGTTGAGGGCCTTCTGCGCGAGCGACGCGCAGGCGCCCTGCGTGGCGTAGACCGCATGGTAGGCCTGCTTGATTTCCGCGACGGCGGGGGCTGGTACGGCGCGCCGGCGAAGGCCGATGAGATTGAGACCAGAGATGAGGTTGCGTCCGTGGGCGAGCGCGTTGGGCGGGACGTCTTCGGTGATGACGGCGTTGCCGGAGACGAGCGCACCTCCGCCGATACGGCAGAATTGGTGCACCGCCACTCCGCCGCTGACGAAGGCCTTGTCTCCGACCAGAACATGGCCACCGAGCATGCAGCCGTTGGCGAGGATGACCTGATCGCCCAGCACGCAATCGTGGGCGACATGGCTGCCGGCCATCAGGAGGCCGTCCGCACCAATGAGGGTGCGTGTGCCGGCCTTGGTGGCGCGGTGAATCGTGACGTGTTCGCGGATGACCGTGCGGTCGCCGACGTAGGTACCAGAGTCCGTGGTCGGGTCGAAGGAAAGATCCTGCGGATCTCCGCCGACGACGGCGAAGTGGTCGACACGCACGCCGGCGCCGAGTTCGGCCCGCGCCTTCACGATGGCATGGGCCGCGATCCGGCAGCCGGCCCCGAGGGTCGCGCCGGCCTCGATGATCGCGAATGCGCCGACCTCGACATCGGGGGCGAGTCGGGCGGACGGATGGACCTGGGCGGAAGGGTGAATCACTTCGGAGGGTTGGCGCTGCCGAACAGTTCGAGCTGCGCGGCTTTGACCATATCGTAGACGCGAAGCAGGCGGAGCAACTGCAACGTATCGGATTTCGCGTAGCTCTGGTTTGATTCGACCGCCTGGACGAGGTTCTCGAGGATCGTCCGGAAGGTCAGCACGTGGTCGACGCCGCTTTCGCGGAGGAGGGTGATGCTTTCGGAGCGCTGCGGCTCCGTGGCGGGGATGCCCGGTAGCACGAGGATCTTCGCCATCGGCTGGCCTTCGGTTGGCGTCAGGTCGGCGAAGGCCTCCTTGGCTGCCTCGACGGCTTCCTTGCGGACGAACTCGAGCAGGTCACCCTTCTTGATCATCGTCGGCGTGATGGCCTTGGTCGTGTGCCAGGCTTTCACCGCGACGACGGCGGCGCTGATTTTCGGCAGGTCCGAGCTGAAAAGCTGGAAAGGGGCTTCGGTTCCACGCAGTGGCGATGGATTGATGACCAGGAGGTCGCCTTCTTCATCGGCGCGTTTCCTGCGGGATTGGACGGCGTACTTGCGCGACTGCCGCACGAAGAAACCGTTCATCTCGAAATACTCGCGGACCAGACTGTCGTCGAAACCCGCCATTGGCCGCTAGGATGCGGGCGAGGGGGCGGTCTGGTCAACCCGCGATAAAAGGGCGTCAGAGGACGAATCCCGCCGGAGCGATCGCCACGGTGAACTCACCCTTGAGCGAGCCCGCCTTCAGCGCGGGCACCAGTTCCGCCAAGGCGGAGGTGCGAATCGTCTCATGCAGCTTGGTGAGCTCGCGGCCGACGCAGACGACCCGTTCGGGGCCCAGGATCTCCAGCATCTCGTCAAGGAAGTCGCTGATGCGATGACAGGATTCGTGGAGCACGACAGTCTCATCGGCCTCCTTGAGGCCTTCCAGGAAGCGTCGGCGGGCAGCGGATTTCGGTGGCAGGAAGCCGACGAAGCGGAACGCGTTGGTCGGGAGTCCGGAGGCGGACAGCAGCGCCACAATCGCGCACGGGCCAGGCAGAGGGGTGACGGTTAGGCCGCGCCGACGGCATTCGCGGGTGACGCGAAAGCCGGGGTCACTGATGCCCGGCGTGCCGGCATCCGTGATCAGGGCAATCTTCGCCCCGCCGGCGATCTTGTCGGCGATGAGGATGGCGGCGTCCTTCTCGTTGTGCTCGTGGTAGGCGAGCATCGGCTTGGAAATCGTGAGGTGGCGAAGCAGGCCCCCGGTCACGCGGGTGTCTTCGCAGGCGACCAGGTCGCACTCCGCGATGGCCTCACGGGCGCGTACGGTGATATCGCCGAGGTTACCCAATGGCGTAGCCACGACCCAGAGCCGTCCGGCCGGTCCCTGCGGACGGCCAGCAGCACCTACGTCGGCAGGGGGCATTAGCGTCGGTAGCCGGAACCCGGCGTCGATACGCCCGGGAGGCCGCCCTGCCAGCTGGAAGGCTGGGACTGAGGGAGCATGGAGTCGGCCGGCTTCTCGACGGTCTCACAACCCGCTAGGCCGAGGATGCAGGCTAAAGCGGTGAAGGCGATGAGGGTGCGTCCGAACATCAGTTGAGAGCGAGCTTAGTGGAGGGAACGAGGGACACCGAGCTGGCCTTGGAGATCGCGCGGATGTCGAGTTCCTTGTCAGGCTGGAGCTGGCCAAAGGAGAGTACGCCCTTGACGGTCGAAATCTGCACCTTGCCGACCTTCTTGCCGGCGATTTTAACATCGAAGACGGCCTTTTCCTTGATGCCATTGGCTTCGCCGACCGAGAAGGCGACGATGCCGGAGTCGGAGTCGAGGGCGAGGACGTTGGTCAGGATGCTTTCGGAAGCGTCCTCAACGGCGGCGACGGCCGGGGCGACATCACCAGGCTTGGCGGGCTCGCCGAGAGGGTCGCTGGGGAAGCCGAAGGGGGAGGGGTTATTTTCCATCGCGCGGGAAACCTTGGCGTGGAGGGCGGCGTACTTGCCGCGGATGAGGTCGGATTTTTCTTCCGCCGCGGCGGCCTTGGTTTCGCTTTCGGCGAGCTGTTCCTTGGTGAACATGCCGGCGGCCTTTTCGGTGGCCTTGACGAGTTCTTCCTTGGCGCTGGCGAGGGCGGCTTCGGCGCCATCCTTCTTGCTGTTGGCGTCGGTGAGCTGGGCGGCGAGTTCGTCGCGCTTACGGGTGAGTTCGGCGCGTTCGCCTTCAAGGGTGGTGTTGGCGGCGGTGAGGCCTTCGATCTTGGTCTTCTTGTCGGCGACGTCGGCGACCAGGTCTTTCTTCGCGAGTTCGAGGTCGGCGATGGCCTTGCGCTTAGCGTCGAGGAGGACGGGAAGGGTCGCGAGTGAAGCCATGCGGGCGTCGAATTCCTTGCCGGCTTTGACTTCGGCGTCGGTCACTGCCCAAGCCGTCTTGGTGAGGGCAGCGTCCATCTTGCCATTCAGGAGGAAGGCGAAGACACAGGCGGCGACGGCGGCGACGACGGTCAGGATGCGGAGGAAGGCATTAAGCTTCTTGTTCATGGGGTAGGGGAAGGGGTTTAGGAATGGCTGAAGAGGGTCTTCCCGGGATCAGGAGAATCCTGACGGGAGATCGCACCGGGGTTCGACGAAACGTGCAGGAGAACTTTAAACACCAATTCTTCCTGCCCCTCAAGTGCAATTTCCTCGCAAACCTGCGAGACGGAGAGCCATTTGCCCTTGGACTTGGCCAGGGTGGCGAGGGCGGCGGCCCGGATTTTGAGGGTCTCGGAAGCGGCCTTCTTGCCGGCCTCGACGCCAGGCTGGTGGTAGGCGTTGATGCCGAGGAGGTTGGCGTACAGGCCGACCGCTCGTTCGAAGAGCGCGATCAGCATGCCCACGGAACGGGCGTCCACCTGATTGATGGTGATAGTAATATTAGCTCGGCCGCTGCCGGAAAGGGCTTCGCGGGTGCCGAGAAGGAAGGCTTGGAGATAGTCGCCCGAGGTGACGCCAGGCTCCACTTCAAGGGAGCTGCCTTCGCGGTCCTTCAGGACTTCGATGAAGACGGCGAAAAAGTTATTCACACCATCGCGAAGCTGCTGCACGTAGGCGTGCTGATCGGTCGAGCCTTTGTTGCCGTAGACGGTCAGGCCCTGGAGGACTTTGCGACCCTGGAGGTCGAGCTCCTTGCCGAGTGATTCCATGACGAGCTGCTGAAGATAGCGGGAGAACAGGAGCAGGCGGTCCTTGTAGGGAAGCACGACCATGGCCTTGGTGCCGCGTCCTTCGGTGAGGTGGTGCCAAGCGAGGGCAAGCGAGGCGGCGGGGTTCTTCTGCGCATCGGGCACGCGGGTCAGCGCGTCCATCGCGCGGGCGCCGTCGAGCAGTCCGCGGATGTCGATGCCTTGTAATGCGGCGGGCAGCAGGCCGACCGGGCCGATCTCGCTCGTGCGGCCGCCGACCCAATCCCACATCGGGAAACGGGCGAGCCACTTCTCGGCGACGGCAACCTTATCGAGCTGGCTGCCTTCGCCGGTGACGGCGACGGCGTGGGCGGCGAAGGAGAGGCCGGCCTGCTTCCAGCGGAGCGCGGCTTCGAGTTGGCCGTTGCGCGGCTCGGGGGTGCTGCCGGACTTCGAGGTCACGATTGCGAGCGTGGTGCCAAGGCGCGCACCCAGCGTATCGAACACGCGGTCGATGCCGTCGGGGTCGGTGTTGTCGATGAAATGAACCCCGAGTTTGTCCGCCTTACCGCCGAGCGCGTCGGCGACGAACTGCGGGCCGAGGGCCGAGCCGCCGATGCCGATGCAGAGGAGGTCGGTGAACTTGCCAGCGGAGCCTTTGACCTGGCCGGCGTGCACCTGCGCGGCGAAGCCGGCAATGGCGTCGATGGCGGCCTTCACATCGGCGGTAATCTTCGCGTCGGGCGCGAGCTCAGGAGTACGCAGCCAGTAGTGGCCGACCATCCGCTTCTCGTCTGGATTGGCGACGGCGCCTTTCTCGAGCGCAGCCATGTCGGCGAACGCCTGGGCCATGGCCGGGGCCATCTTCTCGGCGAAACCAGCCGGGGCAGGGGCACGGCTGAAGTCGAGCGCGATGCCGAGTTCGGGGAAGTTCTGGAGTTGCTTCCGGAAGAGGTCGAAGGAGTTGGCCACGGGAGGACAGTTTTTCCCGCCACTGCCCCGCTTGGCAACAAAAAGGGCGGACCGCCGAGGCGTCCGCCCTTTCATTTCCGCTCAGGTGAAGACCTTAGTCGCCGTCGGTGATGGCGCCTTCGGAGGCCGAGGACACGAGCTTGGCGTATTTGGCCAAGGTGCCGCGCTTCTCCTTGCAGGGGGAGGCTTTCCAGGCCTTCAGGCGGTTCGCGATCTCCGCGGCCGGTACGTCCAGGTTGATCTCGTTCTTCTGCGAATCGATGGTGATGGTGTCGCCGTTCTGCACGACCGCGAGCACGCCGCCGACGGCGGCCTCAGGCGTGATGTGGCCGACCACGAAGCCGTGGGAGCCACCGGAGAAACGTCCGTCGGTGATGAGGGCGACGGTCTTGCCGAGGCCCTTGCCCATGACGGCGCTCGTGGGTCCGAGCATCTCGCGCATGCCCGGTCCGCCCTTGGGGCCTTCGTTGCGGATGACGATCACGTGGCCGTCCTTGACCTCGCCGTCGAGGATGCCGCGGAGCGACGCTTCTTCAGATTCGTAGACGATGGCCTTGCCGGTGAAGGCGTTGCCTTCCTTGCCGGAGATCTTGGCGACGGAGCCTTCCGGGGCGAGGTTGCCACGGAGGATGCGCAGGTGGCTGTCGGCCTTGATGGGATTGGAGAAAGGACGGACGACGTCCTGGTCGGCGGCGTAGCTGCCGACGTCCGCGAGATTCTCCGCGACGGTCTTGCCAGTGACGGTCATGCAGTGGCCGTGCAGGAGGCCCTTATCGAGGAGCATCTTGAGCAGCGGCTGGAGGCCGCCGATCCGGACGAAGTGCGCCATGTTGTACTTGCCGCTCGGCTTGAGGTCGGCGAGCACCGGCACGCGGCGCCCGACGCGCTCGAAGTCCTCGAGGGTGAGTTTGATGCCCGCAGAATGGGCCATCGCGATGAGGTGGAGCACGGCGTTCGTCGAACCACCGAGGGCGATGACCACGGTGATGGCGTTCTCGAAGGCGTCCTTGGAAAGGATGTCCGAAGGACGGATGTTCTTCTTGATCAGTTCGAGCACGGCCTTGCCGGCACGCTCGCAGTCCTCGAGCTTGGCTTTGGAATTCGCGAGCTGCGCGGAGCTATCCGGCAGGCTGAGTCCGAGGGCTTCAATCGCGGAGGCCATGGTGTTGGCGGTATACATGCCACCGCACGAGCCTTCGCCGGGGATGGAGCAGACCTCGATTTCCTTGAGCTCGCTCTCGCCGATCTGCTTGCCGGCATGCTTGCCGACGGCTTCGAAGACGGTGACGATGTCGGCCGACTGGCCACGGTGCAGTCCGGGGACGATCGTGCCGCCGTAGACAAAGACGGAAGGACGGTTGAGGCGTGCCATGGCGATGGCGCAGCCAGGCATGTTCTTGTCGCAGCCACCGATGGCGACGAGACCGTCGAAACCTTCGGCGCCGGTCACCGCTTCGATGGAATCCGCGATGATCTCGCGCGAGACGAGCGAGTAGCGCATGCCAGGGGTGCCCATCGAGATGCCGTCCGAGACGGTGATGGTGCAGAAGATGACGGCCTTGCCGCCGGCCGCGTCAGCCCCCTTGACGGCTTCGTCGGCCAGCCGGTTGATGTGCATGTTACAGGGGGTGACCATCGACCAGGTCGAGGCGACGCCCACGACGGGCTTGGCAAAGTCGGCGTCGGTGAAGCCCACGGCCCGGAGCATGGCTCGGCTGGGGGCGCGGTCGGGGCCGTCTACGACGATGGCGGAGTGTTGGCGGCAGTGGTTGGCGTCAGTCATGATGGGTGTGAAAAGTCTGCGGTTGTCAGTCGGTGAGCGCCCCCTAATAAGAGGGCAGGGAGCGGACTGTGAACCGCCCCGTCGCTCCCGACAACCCGATTTAAGCCTCCCCGTCCCGTGGAATTCAACCTCAAGAAAATCATCAAGGCCCTCCTGTTCTCGACCTCCGAGGCGGTGTCCATCAAGGACATCCAGAAGGTCGTGCAGCGCTACCACGCCCAGGCGGCCGCCGAGCGCCAGCCCGACCTGCTCGAAGGAGCCGGCGAACCCACGATCGTGCCGGCCGCTCAGCCCGTCCAGGAAGTGATCCAGGACATCATCGACCAGGTTCCTACTTTGCTCACGGCCACCCAGATTCGTGAAGCGGTCGACGCGCTTGAAGCCGAGATGCGCGACGCCAATGACGCCTGCCGGATCTTGCAGGGTCCTGAAGGGTTCCGCCTGGTGATCTCTCCGGCCTACGCCGATTGGGTCCGCCTGCTCCGCGGCGAGCCGCGGCCGCAACGCCTCAGCCCTGCCTCGCTCGAGACGCTCTCGATCGTGGCTTATCGCCAGCCGGTCACCCGCTCGGAGATGGAAGCCATCCGCGGTGTCTCCGTCGATAGCGCCCTCAACCGTCTCCTGGAACTCGAGCTCGTCGCCGTCACTGGCCGCGCCGATCTGCCGGGTCGTCCCATCCAGTACGGCACGACCGACAAGTTCCTCGATTTCACCGGCCTGCGTTCGCTCGGTGAGCTGCCTGCCTCCGACGTGCTTTCGCCCGCTCAGATTTCCGAATGGATCACCCGTGCGACCACCCCGGTCGAAGTCGGCGATTCCGAAGTCGGCCTGCCGCTTGAAGACCAGTCCTCCGCCGCCATCGCGACAGAGGCTCCGCCCGAAGACGAGAAGCCTGCCGAATGAGCCTCGAAAAGCACCGCCGCGAGGTCGATCGCATCGACCGCGAAATCCTCAAGCTGCTCGGAGAGCGCTTGCAGGTGGCCCGTGCCATCGGCGAAGCGAAGCTGAAGTCGGGCGCGCCGGTCTACGCTCCGCAACGCGAAGAACAGCTGCTCCGCTCCATCACCGAAGCCGCGCCGGCAATTCCGGCCTCCGGACTCCGAGCGGTCTACCGCGAGATCATCTCCCTTTCTATCGGGGCCCAGATGGCTAATCCAGTCGCCTACCTCGGGCCGGAAGGCTCCTTCACTCAGCAGGCTCAGATTCGTGCCTTCGGCACCAGCGTGCCTTCGCTCCCTCTGCGCGCCATTGGCGATATTTTCGCCGCAGTCGAATCCGGCGAAGCCTCTTACGGTGTCGTGCCGGTCGAGAACTCCACCGAGGGCGTCGTCAGCCACTCGCTCGACCTGCTCGCCGAATCCGAACTCAAGGTCGTGGCCCAGGTCACGCTCTCCGTCGAGCAGTGTCTCGTTGGCCAAGGCCCCCTCGACCAAGTGAAGAAGGTCCTCTCGAAGGATATCGCCCTCGCGCAGTGTCGCGGCTGGCTCTCCCGCCACGTCCCAGGCGCCGCGCTCGTCGAGACCGATAGCACCGCCGCCGCCGTGGAAATCATCGCCCGCGACCCCCAAGGGCAGGCCGCCGTCGCTTCCGCCGCCGCTGCTGAATCGCGCGGCGTCCCCATCCTTGCCCGTGGCATCCAAGATCGCCGCGATAACGCCACGCGCTTCTTCGTCATCGCGAAGACGGCCAACACCGTCGGCGCCAAGGATGAGGTCACGAGCGTCGTGCTCACCCTCAAGCATGAGCCGGGTGCGCTTCAGGGCGCGCTGGCCGCATTCTCCGATCGCGGCATCAACCTGATCCGCATCGAGTCCCGCCCAAGCCATCGTCGTGCCTGGGAGTATCTCTTCTTCATTGATTTCCCAGGTCACTGGGACACCGCGGCCGTGCAGGCCGCCGTCACCGAACTCAAGGGTCGCTGCGAAGTGGTGAAGTGGTTGGGTAGCTATCCTCAATCCGCCGGATGAGTCGTCGCGCCCTCGGAGGCATGATGCTAGCCGTCCTCGGCGTGGCCGTGCTTTGGTCGGGCTATTCTTGGTGGCGCGCTTGGTCCGCTCCGCTCGTCCACGTGGTCTTTCGCCCGTCCTTCTCGGTTCAGGGCATCTCTTCCGGTACGCCGGTCCGCGTGCAAGGTGTGACGGTCGGGCAGGTGGCCTCCATCGGCCTCGATGCCGACGCGGAGGGGCGTCTCCGTCCGGTCGTCCGAGTGATTCTCGATCCGGCGACCTTGGAAGACCGGGGCTTCGCCGACCGGCTGCGCGGTGATCGTCTGCGCACCGAAGTCGCCAACGGCCTGCGGGTCCGGCTCGTCTCGGTGAGCCCGGCGTCCGGCATGCTCCAAGTCGAATTGATCTGGGATGCCTCCGCTCCGGCGCCTACGGAACCCTTGGCCGCCGATGAGATTCCTCCGCTCAGCACCCATCTCCAAAGTAAAATTGCCGGTTTCGTCCAACAGCTGCAGGACCTCGCGGAAAAAGACCTGGTCGGCATCGCGGCCGAGCTCGAGCGCGACTTGGACGGTTTCTATGATGCGACGGATCCCGAGCGCGCCGCCCGTTTCTCTGCGATGATCGTCCGACGGACCGGCGCGGTCCTTGAGGCCACTGGCGACGGTAAGCTCAACGCGCAGAGCGCCCGGCTCATCGCCGCTTGCGCCCGCCTTCGTGAAACGGTCGAGCAGGCTGACCGCAAGATGGACAATGAGACGTTGGCTCTCTTGCAGGTTAGCCTCGCCGACGCCGCCGCCGCGCTGGCCTCCTTTTCTAGCTCCCTCGAAGGTTCGCAGACCCGCATGAACGGCGCTTCGGCTGAATTCTCCGACCTCTTCCGCGCCGTCTCCGAGGCGGCCCGGACGTGGTCCAAGAAGGCGGCCGGCCTGACCACGGAACCCCGCCCCCGCTGAGGGAACAGGCTTGCGGCGGACCCCCGTAGCGGGGATAGGTTTGGACCTTACCAGCCATGGCCGACCCGACCGACAAGATGGAATCCATCATCAACCTGTGCAAACGCCGCGGGTTCGTCTTCCCCTCCTCCGATATCTACGGCGGCTTCAACGGCTTCTTCGA
Source organism: uncultured Opitutia bacterium (assembly GCA_937875975.1). Lineage (GTDB taxonomy): Bacteria > Verrucomicrobiota > Verrucomicrobiia > Opitutales > UBA953 > UBA953. The sequence goes on from CALEEU010000285.1 coordinate 10,499, forward strand.
CTACGGCCCTCTCGGCGTCGAGCTGAAGAATAACATCAAACAGGCCTGGTGGCAGGACTTCGTCCACCGTCGCGACGATATCGTCGGCCTGGACTCCTCGATCATCCATCACCCGACGACCTGGAAGGCCTCGGGCCACATCGAAAATTTCACCGACCCGCTCGTCGACTGCAAGGAGTCGAAGATGCGCTACCGCGCCGACCAGCTGTTCTTCGCTCCGGTGCGCGTCGCCGGCGAGACCATCGGTTACGTCTCCGTCCTTGAAGACGACGGTATGCAGGCCAAGGCCGAAGAGATGGCCAACGACATGAAGCGCAAGCTCGCCAAGCAGGGCGCGCTCGAGCCGGTGGTGCTCAAGGACTACACCGAGTCCACGACGGAGGAGCATGCGCTCATCCCTTCACCTGCCACCGGTAAGCCGGGTTCGCTCACGCCGCCCCGCTCGTTCAACATGATGTTCCAGACTTACGTCGGCGCCATGCAGGACGCTTCGGCCACGGCCTATCTCCGCCCGGAGACCGCCCAGGGCATCTTCATCAACTTCAAGAACGTCGTCGACACGGGTCGCGTGAAGCTGCCTTTCGGCATCGCCCAGATCGGCAAGGCTTTCCGCAACGAAATCAACCCGCGCAACTTCATCTTCCGCTCCCGTGAGTTCGAGCAGATGGAGATCGAATACTTCATCTCGCCCTCCTCCGATTGGGCCACCGCCCACAAGGATTGGATCGAAGGCTGCCTGGCCTGGTTCGAGTCCATCGGTATCCCGCGCGCCAAGCTCTCCCTCTATCCGCACCCGACCGAGAAGCTCGCCCACTATTCGAAGGGTACTACGGACATCATGTTCGAGTTCCCCTTCGGCGTGCAGGAGCTCCAAGGCGTCGCCGCTCGCGGCGACTTTGACCTGACCCAGCACAGCAACGTCTCGGGCCAGAAGCTCGACTGGTTCGACGAAGTGGCCAAGGCTCGCTATATTCCCCATGTCATCGAGCCCTCTGTTGGGGTCGACCGCGTGTTCCTCGCCCTCCTGACCACGGCCTACCACGAGGACGAAGTCGAAGGCGAGAAACGCGTCGTGCTTCGCCTGCCGGCTCGCGTCGCTCCGTTCAAGGCTGCCATCTTCCCGCTGGTGAAGAATAAGCCTGAGCTCGTCGAACGCGCCGAGGCTCTCTACCGCCGCCTGAAGAAGCGACACAACGTTTTCTATGATGCTGCTGGGGCCATCGGCCGCCGCTACCGGCGCCAGGACGAGATCGGTACGCCTTACGGCATCACGATCGACTTCGAGACCATCGAGAAGGGCGCCGGCGTCACGGTCCGCGACCGCGACACGCTGGAGCAGGTGCGTATGACCGAAGACGAGGTCGTCCGCTTCCTCGACGACAAGGTCAACGGCTGACCTTCGCCGGCGCGCCCGCGAGATCTTCTGCTAGCTTGGCGATGCGTCGCTTCCCGCAGAGGGAGGCGGCGATCGTCAGGTTGCGTAGTCCTTGGGGTAGATGCGCGAGGTATTCCGGACGGCCCTTCTTATGGCCGAGGAAGCCGTAGGCGCCGCAGGCCTGCAGGAGGCGTTGCGTCGCGGCGACATGGAAGAGGTGGGAGAATTCGTCGCTGGAACCTTTCCAGTCGGAGACTTCACGCGCATGGTCCTCGATCTCGATACGCCACAGGTCCATGTCATTGCGCGCGAGGTAAGGGTCGAACGCGAGGGAGGCGAAGTCGTAGAACATGCAGCCGTGGCGCAGGCCCTGCAGGTCGATCAGCCAGGCGGAATCGTCCCGGACCATGATGTTTTGCGACTGGAAGTCGCGATGGATCGTGACGACGGGCTGACCCATGAGTTCCTTGGCGAGCGAGGCCATCTCATCGGCGACAGCTCGGTCGGGCTTACGGCCGCCGAGGGCGTTGTCTTGGAAATACTGACGCTCCCACTGATAGAGATTCGGACCGAATGACTCCATGAGCGTGACGCCGGAGCCAGCGAAGGCGTCGACGCCGAGTCGATGGATGCCGGCGACTTGTTCGAGGGCCGAGGCGACGGGCGCCCACGGGAATGCGGGGCCTTGGGCGAGCGACCAGAGGTCGGCGTCACCGAGGTCTTCGAGGATGAGCACGCCCGTGGCCTTGTCTTCGGCGAGCACCTGCGGGACCTGGACGCCGATCTTGTCGCGCAGCACGCCCGCGATGGCTCCATAGAGCTGGTTCTCCGGACGCGAATCATCGTAGACGCACAGGACGGCAGACTCGCCGGAGGCATTACGCATGCGGTTGAACTTACGGCCGGAGCCACCCTTGAGCACTTCGCCGCCGGCGGTGAGTTCGTAGCCGTGCGCCTTGGCGGCGTCGGCGCCGGAGATCGCCCCGCGTACGGGCTTTTCGTGCTCGGCCTTCACGGCCTGATATTCTTCGACGGTGCCGAGGTCATGCCAGGTGGCGGAAGCATCGAGGAAGCCCTGTACGCTGTCGGGCTCGGCCTGGAGACGGCGCAGGAAATGTTCGACCAGCGATTCGATCGTGGCGGGAACGCCTTGGACGAAGGCCTTGGTGACGACGCAGACACCGGTGTACTGGTAGGAGGGATCGGTCTTGCCGAGGCGGTCGCGCATATCGGTCACGAAGCCTTCATCGGTGATCCGGACGTTACGGTTGGGGCCCTGTTCGCGGACGACAAGCGTCGCGGCGCCGCCATTGGCGAGGTGGTGCGCGTAGGCTGCGGCGATGTCGCAGCCGGAGAGGATGTCGCCATTCCAGAGGATGAGGTCCTTATCGTCCTCGCCGAGCAGGCCGGCGATGTTCGCGAGGCCGCCGCCGGTCTCGAGGAGCACGGGCTCATGCACGAGCTTTACTTCGGCGTCGCCGAAGCGACCGGAAGGGAAGGCGAGCGTCCAGGCTTCGGGGCAGTGGTGCGTGTTGATGATGAAACGGCGCGTACCGGCGGCATGGAGCTTCTCCATCGCTTGCACGACCATCGGCCGTCCGCCGATCGGCAGCAGGGGCTTGGGGCAGTTTTCAGTGAGCGGACGCAGGCGCGTGCCGAGGCCGGCTCCGAGGAGGAAGGCGGTACGAGGGAAATCAGGCATGGGAAGATTGAGTGCAGGCCGGGCAGATGCCGTAGATCTCCATGATATGGGTCAGTTCGGCATAGCCTTTGGTGCGGGCGGCGGCTTCGAGCCGCGAGGTGTCGCAGCCGGGCAGTCGGTCGATCCGGCCGCAACGGCGGCAGATGACGTGGTGATGGTGGTGGCCAGGCGAGACGAGGGCGTAGAGGCTACGGCCGCGCTCGAGCGGGTGACGCTGGACGATGCCGGCGTCGTCCATGGCGCCAAGGCTTCGGTAGATCGTGACGAGGTCCAGTTTGTCGTCGCCGGCCGCCTCATGAACCTGTTCGGCGCTGAGGGGGTGTTTCGCCGCCGCGAGGACCTTGAGCATGGCCAACCGAGGGGAAGTGACCCGCATGGCCTTCTCCTTCATGCGGAGGACGGCCGCTTCGATGCGATCGTCGGAGCCCTGCCCGCAGCATCCTTCCTCATGGCGGTGGCCTTGGGACATGTCCCGTAGGTTTGGGGTCGTTTATGACGAGGCAACAACGAATGGCCACTTGCCTCCCGCCCGGGTCTGGTTTGGCTGGATGAGTCCATGTCCGACCGTCTGGCTAATCCGACCTCCGCTCGCGAGCTCTGCCCGGTCTCGTTCCGCGACTTTGTCTCATCGGAGCCATTCAAACTCGAGTTGGGCGGCGAATTGCCGTCCTTGACGCTCCGCTATGAGACCTACGGAACTCTGCTGCCCGACAAGTCTAACGCGATCCTGGTCCCCCATGCCCTGAGTGGCGACCATCACGTGGCGGGCCGTTACTCCGCTGAAGACCGTAAGCCGGGCTGGTGGGATTGCTTCGTAGGCCCGGGCAAGGCCATCGACACCAATCGCTTCTTCGTCATCGGTGTGAATTGCATCGGAGGCTGTCGCGGTTCGACCGGCCCGCTCTCGACCGACCCTCGCACGGGAAAGCCTTACGGGGGTTACTTCCCGGAGATCACCTTGGGTGACATCGTTCGTGCCCAGCGGCTAGTGGTCCGTCATCTCGGTATCTCGAAGCTCCATGCCGTCGTCGGCGGCTCGATGGGCGGCATGCAGGCCCTCATCTGGTGCGCCGATTACCAGGCCGAGGTTGGCCGAATCGTGGTGCTTGCCGCTGGCCTGAGCCAGTCGCCCATGGCGATCGCGCTGAACGCTGTTTCACGCGCCTGCGTGGAGCGCGACCCGCATTTCTGCGGCGGGCATTATGTCCCCGGCGAAGGGCCCGACTCAGGCTTGGCGATCGGCCGCATGATCGCGCACATCAGCTACCTCTCTTCGGCTTCGTTTGAGCAGAAGTTCGGCCGCGCCAAGGTTCCGGGCGCTGGCTCCGGCGATGCCGTGCACTGGCAGGTCGAAAGCTACCTGGAACATCAGGGGAAGTCGTTCGTCCAGCGCTTCGACGCCAATAGCTGGCTGCGGATCACCCGCGCCGTCGATCGCTTCGATATGACCGCCCGAGCTTCATCCGGTACGCTCTTCACGTCGGACGGTCCGGACGTACTCGCAATCGGCTTCTCCAGCGACTGGCTCTATCCGACGAGTGAGCTGCGCATGCTCCTCGCCGCGGCCACCGCGGTCGGGGTCAACGCCGCCTATCATGAGGTCGTGACGGATGCCGGCCATGACGGGTTCCTGCTGCCCGATACCGGGCTATCGGTTCGACTGCACGCCTTCCTGGGCTGATCAGAGGAGCGGCGAGATTACCTTTGAGACCGCTTCGATAATCCGGCCGGTCAGTGTGCGGCTGCGACGGTAGAGGTCCTCGGTATAGCGGGTTGATTCCGTCTCCCAGCCCGCGATGAGCGCGCCGACTTCGGCGACCGCCGCGGGATCGCGCACGACTGCGCCGATCTCGTAATTCAGGAAGAGCGAACGCATATCGAGGTTCGCCGAACCGACAACGAGCTGCGCGTCGTCGACGATGACCAGTTTGGCGTGCAGGACGTCGGGCTTGAAGAAGAGGATTTCCGCGCCGGCCTCGCGCAGGGTTCGAAGATACCAGCGGCGGGCGAGGTCAAGGAGGCGATGATCCGAGCGGCGTGGCACCATGATTTTTACGTGACGGCCCGCGTGGGCGGCGGTGGCCAGTAGCGTGAAGAGCGTGCGGTCGGGTACGAAGTACGGCGTCACGACCGTGATCGATCGCTTGCAGTTGGAGAACAGCTTCACGTAGGTCTCCCACAGGGGGTCGCCTTCGCAGTCGGGGCCCGAGGAGACGACCTCGACGCGCGCCTGGCCGACATGAGGCGGGCGCTCGCGTAGCAGCGTCGCGAAAGTCATCGGTGGCTCATCGGTGGCCTGGCACCAGTCGGCGATGAAGACGCGTTCGATGGCGGCGGCGGTCGGTCCTTCGATCAGGAACGAGCAGTCGCGGAAGCGACGGTTCGAGGGCTTATCGCCCATGTAGCGCAAGCCGAGGTTCTGGCCGCCGATGACGGCGGACGTCCCGTCGAAGACCGCGATCTTGCGATGGTTACGCCAGTTGGCTGAGCCCTTGCCTTGCGTCGGCAGGGCTGGGTTGAAGCGGGCCACCTTGCCGCCGGCACGTTGGAGCGGTCGGCAGAGGCGCAGCGGGATGCCGAAGCTGCCGATGGCGTCGACGAGCAGGCGGACCGCGATGCCTTCTTTGGCCCGGGCGGTCAGCAGGCTCACGATCTCGCGGCCGACGGCATCGTCGCTGAGGATGTAGGTCGAAAGGCTGATGCGTCGTTTGGCGCCTTTGATCTGGCGGCGCAGTTCCTCTAAAGTGTCGCGGCCATCGCGGTCGCCCAGGAGGCGGAAGCGGTTGCCGCCAAAGTCCGGTTCGTCGCTCAGTCGCCAGGCGACGCGGTTCACTTCCTTCTTCGCATCGGCGAGCGAGGAGTGCTTACGTCCGCCGAAGATGAAGTGGAGGAGGGCGGTCGAAAGGGGGAAGAACCAGGCCAGCGGCCCCCAGAGCAGGAGATAAGCAGGGGAGACGCGGGCCCGCATCACGCGTAGTAGCACGTAGATTTGGCAGCCCGTGTGCACGGCCAGCATCGTTTTATCTGGGAGCAGGTCCGCCCACTCCGCCAAGAGGATCGCAGCCGCCGTCAGCAGCGCCAGCGTGGTGCTGCGCGTCAGCCGGCCGTATCCTTGGAACGGAACCATGCCGTCAGCATAGTCGCGACGCATGGGATTGGGCACAAAAAAAGACCCCGGTAGCCCGGGGTCTGTCTGGGTCCTTTGCGGGACGGCTTAGTTGCCGGCCTTGTCGAGGAGGTCGCCGAGACTGTTGAAGTCTCCGCTGCCCGACGCCGAGGAGGACGAACCGCCAGCCGAGGGGGCCGGGGCGCCGCCGGTGGACGGACCCTTGATGCGGTCGTAGCTGCTGATTTCCGCCTGGAGGCGTTCGGCGTCGTAGTTCGCGGCCTTGATCGAGAGACCGATGCGGCGGTCTTCCTTGTCGATCTTGATGACGCGAGCGGTGACATCCTGTCCGACCTTGACCACGTCCTTGACGTTCTCAACGCGCTGTTCGGCGAGCTGGGAGACGTGCACGAGGCCGTCGATTTCGTCGGACAGTTCGATGAAGGCGCCGAAGTTCGCGATCTTGGAGACCTTGCCGGAGACGAGGTCGCCGATGCGATACTTGCGGTCGATTTCGCTCCACGGATCGGTCTGGGTCTGCTTGACGCCCAGGGAGATGCGCTGCTGGTCGACATCGACGTCGAGCACGATGGCTTCCACGTCGTCGCCCTTCTTCATGACTTCGGCCGGGTTGTTGATGCGGCGGGTCCAGCTCATGTCGGACACGTGCACCATGCCGTCGATGCCATCTTCCAGCTCGACGAACGCACCGTAGTTGGTGAGGTTGCGCACCTTGCCGCGGACGCGGGCGCCCACCGGGTAGTTGTGGCGGACCTTTTCCCACGGATTGGTTTCGAGCTGGCGGATGCCGAGCGAGATCTTCTGTTCTTCCTTGTTGAAGTTGAGGATGATCGCGTCGACTTCCTGGCCGACCTTGAGGATGTCAGACGGCTTCTGGACGCGCTTGGTCCAGGAGAGTTCGGAGACGTGCACGAGGCCTTCGACGCCTCCTTCGATCTCGATGAACGCACCGTAGGCGACGAGGTTGACGACCTTGCCGTGGACCTTCTGGCCGACGGGGTAGCGCTTCTCGATGCCTTCCCAAGGATTGGGCTGGGTCTGCTTGAGGCCGAGGGAGACGCGTTCGCGCTCGCGGTCGACTTCGACGACCATGACCGTGATTTCTTCGCCGACTTTGACGACTTCGCTCGGGTGGCCGATGCGGCCCCAGGACATGTCGGTCACATGCAGCAGGCCGTCGAGACCGTCGAGGTCCACGAACGCGCCGTAGTCGGTGATATTCTTGACGATACCGCGACGGACGACGCCGGGCTTGACCTCCTCGAGGAGCTTGCGACGGCTTTCGCCACGCTGTTCTTCGATGAGTTCGCGACGGGAGACGACGAGGTTCTTCTTCTCCTTGTTGATCTTGATGATCTTGAAGTCGAAGGTCTGGCCCACGAACTGTTCGAGGTTCTTGGGGGGATTGACGTCGATCTGAGAGGAGGGCATGAACGCGTCGACGCCGACGGAGACGATGAGGCCTCCCTTGACGATGGACTTGACGCGGCCTTGGACGATGGAGCCTTCCTGGCAGGTGGCTTCGATGATTTCCCACTTCCGGATCTGGAGGGCGCGATCGTAGGAGACGGTCGGGGTGCCGTCCTTGTTCTCAAGCTTTTCGAGGTAGACCTCGAGCTGCATGCCGACCTGGACTTCGGCCATGTCGGGGAATTCGCCCTGGGGGATGAAACCCTCGGACTTGCCGTTGATGTCCACGACGACGAATTTGTCGTCACGGATTTCGGTGACCGTGGCGGTGATCACGGAGTGTTGCTTGAGCGCGCCGAAATTGGACTCGGCGAGCAGTTTTTCCATTAGGCTCATGTTGTTTTGACTGTTTGTCCTGGCCGTCGCGGAGGACGTTTCCAGGGTTTGGTTGGTTTTTGGGTTTCCCGTCGGAGGGTCCACTGACAGATGCCAGCGGGCCGATAGGAAGGTCTAACGAACCGTCCGCCTGCCCGGTTGGCAAGAGGAATGTAGGCTCAAAAGGCCTCTTCGTGCCTCCGGCCTGGGCTTATCTGGCGGCTGGGCGGGCCCGGACCACGTAATCCACGATCCCGGCGGCGATGGCCTCGGCGATCTTCTGGCGGTAGGCGGCGTCGGCAATCAGGGCGGCTTCCTTGCGGTTCGACATGAATCCCCCTTCGATGAGGACGCCGGGGCAGGATAGGGTGCGCAGGACGGCGAAGCGGGCGCGCCGCACGCCGCGGTCGTCGGCGCCGGTGCTCTTGACCATTCGGCGCTGGATACCCCAGGCGAGCGCCATGTTGGCGGTATCAAAACGGTTCCCGGGTTCGGTGCCGGTGGTCGACTTGGCCTTGCCGGCGTTTGTCGACCGCTGGCCAGCCGGGGTGAGGCAGTAGGTCTCGATGCCATCGGCGGTGGTGTCCCCGGCGGGCCCGGCGTTATAGTGCAGGCTGATGAAGAGGTCGGCCTTGAGGGATGTGGCCATGGCGGCGCGGTCATCGAGGTCCAGGAAGACGTCCTTGGTGCGGGTGAACAGGACTTCGAAGCCTTGCTTCTCGAGCAGAATCTTCAGGCGAGCGGCGGTGTCGAGCGTGGCGGCCTTCTCGGTGTACTTGAAGTGACCGCTGACCTTGCCGGTGTCCTTGCCGCCGTGGCCGGGATCCAGGATGATGCGCCGAACGGGGTCCTTGGGCAGGTCCCAGAAAAGCGGGACGAAGACTTTATCGTAGTCACGCTTGGAGACGGTGAGGTGGCCGCGCTGCGAGCCGACTGCGTCGTCGAGCATGACCTTCACGCCATCGACCAGGATGAACTCCTTGCTGTATTCCGCGAAGAGGGAGATGCCGTTACGTGAGACATAGCGTTCGGAACTGCGGCCATCTCCCGCCTGGCGCGCGGCGTCGCGCAGGCCGAGCTGGCGTACGGACTCACCGAGATAATAGTCGGTCGAGGCTGCAGAAAGCATCGCGCCGACGCCGAGCAGCAGAAGTATCGCTGCGAAGCGCCGCACGTCCTTATTCGGCGTCGTTCTCGCCGTTGTCTACCGCGGAGTCGTCCTCGCCATCTTCTTCTCCCGGGGTCTCGTTGTGCACGAGCTTGCGCTTGTTCTGCTGGACGGGCGTGAGGCCGACGACGATCGCACGGCCGCTCCGCTTGGGCTCATTGTCGCGCGTGCTGATGTGCGCCAGGGCCTCGATGGCCTTGGTGATCGTGGCGATACCGATTTCCGGGTGCTCGAGCTCGCGATAGCGATACTGGAGCAACAGCTTGATCTTGTGGCCGTGGAAGAGGAAGTTCTCGGCGCGGCGGACCTTGATGAAGAGGTCATGCACATCGATGCGCGGGCGGAGCTTGATCTCCTTCACTTTCGTCGCGGTCTTCTGGTGCTTGTTCTTCTTGGCTTCTTCGTAGAGGTACTTGCCATATTCCTGCAGCTTGCAGACCGGCGGAACGGCGGTAGCGGCGATCTCGATGAGGTCGACGCCGAATTCACGGGCGAGGTCGAGCGCCTGTTGCGTGGGCATCACGCCCATCATTTCTCCTTTGGGGGAGATGACACGCACTTCGGTCGCCCGGATGCGGTCGTTGCGCTTGGGCCCTTTGTCTTCTTTGCGGAAGTTGCCGCGATTCTGTCCCGCGTTGTTCTTCGGGCGGGGGCTTTTAGGACGATAGGGCGAAGGCATTAGGTACTGCGGAGGTGTCTGGTCGATAAACTCCCCGTTTGTCGCCGATGGTTCAAGCACCGATTATCAAGGCCGCGCCGCCTGCGCCGTCGGCTTACTTCGCCGAGGCGATCGCTTCCAGGAGTTGCTTGCCGTGCTCGGCGGCCTCGACCTTAGGGACGATGCCGACGAGTTTGCCATCGCCGTCGAAAAGGTAGGCGGCCCGGAGCGGTCCGAGGTACTTCTTCCCGTACATGGACTTTTCGACGATGGCTTCGAGGGCCTTCGAGAAGAGGTCTTCCGGGTCCGAAACCAGGGTGAACTTATACCCGTGCTTAGCGGCGTACTTGGTGTGGGAGGCGCAGGTGTCCCGGGAGACGGCAATCAACCTAAATCCTTGTCTGACAATGGCTTTCTCATTTTTACCCATCTCGGCAGCCTGTTTGTCGCAAGCCGACGTGTTGTTGCGCATATAGACGGAAACGATGGTCGGACCGTCAAGGAGGTCAGCAAACGTCCCATTGACGGGCTTACCGTCCACTAAGGCATCGACTTTGAAAGTCAGTTTAGGCTTTTTTCCGAGGGAAAGCATGATTTTTAGGTTTGGTCGTAGGGTAGGGGAGCGGGCTTGGCCCAGTTTGTCAAACGGCCAGCCCGATCCGCCGCCCACCAGAAAGTGAGCCCATCTCCGCTCCCTCGGCCCTTTCCCCTTTACAAGTCCCCTCGGACGCCCTTTGTTCCGACCCTTTCCGCCATGCAAAAGACCCGCAAGTCAGTCTCCAAGCGCTTCAAGGTGACCGGTACCGGCAAAGTGATGCGCCGTTCCCCTAATGGCCGCCACCTGTTGAGCTCCAAGTCCCGCAAGCAGCGTCGTCGCGCCAACAAGTCCAAGCGCGTCGACTCCGGCTTCGAGAAGAAGATGCTGGCCAGCATGCCTTTCGCCTAAACCGGCGATCCACTTTTTGGCCGAACGGGTGTTCATTAAGGCGACCCCGAGGCCATCTAACCAAAACCAAAAACAAATACCAACATGCCTAGAGCAACCAATGGCCCGGCCACCAAGGCCCGAAAGAAGCGCGCGATCAAAGCCGCTAAGGGCTACTTCGGAAACAAATCCCGTCTGTACGTCTACGCCCTCGAGGCCGTTCAGCGCGCGCAGAAGTTCGCTTATCGCGACCGCCGCAAGAACAAGTCGACGTTCCGTCAGCTTTGGATCGTGCGTCTCAACGCCGCCTGCCGTCCCCTCGGCATTTCCTACAGCCGTCTGATCTCTGGTCTGAAAAAGGCCAACATCACGATGGACCGTAAGAATCTGAGCGAACTGGCCATCCATGACGCCCCCGCTTTCGAAGCGATCGTCAAGAAGGCCCAGGCCGCGCTCGTCTAAGACGATTTAACGTCCCTTCACGAAGCCCCGGCCCTCCGGGGCTTCTTTGTTTTACGGTGCTTTCGCTTGCCGATTATCCCCTCCAACGCACAAATCAACCCATGCAGCAGCAGCTCGCCCAACTTGTCGCCGCCGCCACCCAGGAAGCCTCCGCCGTCGCCACCCGCGCCGAGCTCGAAGCCTTCAAGGCGCGCGTCGTCGGCCCCAATGGCTCCCTGACCCAGGTGATGAAAGGGATGGCCACCCTCTCGAAGGAAGAACGCCCAGTCGTGGGCAAGCTCATCAATGAGGCGAAGAAGTCCGTCGAGGAGCTCCTCGCTACGCTCTTGGTCAAGGTCGAGAACGCAGAGATCGCCGCCGCCCTCGGCACGTCCGTCGACCCGACCCTCCCGAGTCCCGATGCTCCGGCGGGTTCACTCCATCCTCTCTCCCGCACCCGCGAACGCATCCTCGCCTCCTTCCGCAAGCTGGGCTTCGTCGTCGCCGATGGTCCTGAGGTCGAGACGGAGTGGCATTGCTTCGACGCCCTCAACACGCCGGCTGATCACCCGGCTCGCGATATGCAGGATACGCTCTACATGCCGAAGGCGTTCCGCTCCGCCGATGCGCCCCGTAAGGCCGACGAAGCAATCCTTCTCCGCACGCACACGTCCAGCGTGCAGGTCCGGACGATGCTCTCGCGCAAGCCGCCGTTCCGCATCGTCGCCCCGGGCCGCTGCTTCCGCCGCGATGCGGTCGACGCGACGCACTCGGCTAACTTCCACCAAGTCGAAGGGCTCTGGATCGATCGCAATGTGACGCTCGCCGATCTCCGCGGCGTGCTCGACTTCTTCGTGAAGGAGACCTTCGGCGCCGATGCTGAGATTCGCCTGCGCCCGTCGTTCTTCCCGTTCACGGAACCGTCTTTCGAGATGGACCTCCGCTCGCCTAACCTGGGGCGCCTCTCCAATCGTTGGCTCGAAATCATGGGCTGCGGCCTCGTCGACCCGAAGGTGCTCGAACTCTGCGGCCTCGATCCGAACGAATGGTCGGGCCTCGCCTTCGGTCTCGGCCTCGAACGCATCACGATGCTGGTCCATGGCATCGACGACATTCGCCACTTCTACAACAACGACACGCGCTTCCTGCGCCAGTTCGCCTAAGCCATGAAAGTCTCTTTCCAAGCCCTCTCTCGTCACCTCGATCTCGCCGGCATCACCGCCGAGCGCGTCGCGGAAGTCCTCCCGATGCTCGGCCTCGAGGTGGAGTCGGTCACGACCTTCGGCCTCGCCCCGCTGCCGCTCGTGGTGGTCGGTGAAATCAAATCTTTCGAGAAGCACCCGAAGGCCGATCGTCTCAGCGTCTGCCAGGTCGACGTCGGCGACGGCGCCATCCGTCAGATCGTCTGCGGCGCCAAGAACTTCAAGGCGGGTGACCGGGTCCCGGTCGCTCTCCCAGGCACGGTGATGCCGAGCGGTTTCGCGATTTCGGTCTCGAAGCTCCGCGACGTCGACTCGGCGGGTATGATGTGCTCCTCCGAAGAACTCGGCCTCGGCAAAGGCGAGGACGGTCTGCTCATCCTGACGCCGCGCCAGCCGGCCCTCGGTGCACCGCTCAATTCTCTTTTCGGTGCGCCGGATACGGTGCTCGAAATCTCGGTGACCCCGAACCGCGGTGATTGCCTCGGCATCCGCGGCGTCGCCCGCGACCTCGCCGCCGCGCTGGGCCTCACGCTCAAGCCGCTCACGGTGAAGACCGCCGCCGGCTTCGCCGCCGCGCCTTCCGCCGCCGATGCAGTGAAGTTCGTCCGCTCGTCCTCCGAGTTCTGCCCTTACTACACGCTGCGCACGTTGAAGAACGTGAAGGTCGGCCCGAGCCCGGAATGGCTCCGCCGCGACCTCGAGGCCGCTGGCCTCCGTCCGATCAACAACGTGGTCGATATCACGAACTGGGTGCTGCTCGAGCTCGGCCAGCCGCTCCACGCGTTCGACGCGAAGAAGGTTTCCGAAGGTATCGAGGCCCGCCCGGCCCGCGAAGGCGAAGAGATCGTCCTGCTCGACGGCAAGAAGGTGAAGCTCGAGCCCGGCGTCTGCGTCATCGCCGATGCCCAGCGCCCGCTCGTCGTCGCCGGCGTGATGGGCGGCGTCGATTCTGGTGTGACCGATTCGACGACAGAAATCCTCCTCGAAGCCGCTTGGTTCCGCCCTGGCGAAATCCGCCGCGTCGCCCGCCGCATCGGAGTGTCGACCGACTCTTCCCATCGCTTCGCCCGTGATGTGGACCCGGCCGGCGTCGAGCTCGCCTCGCGCCTCGCCACGGATCTCCTCATCGAACTCGCTGGCGC
>CALEEU010000286.1 GCA_937875975.1 uncultured Opitutia bacterium
CGCAGCAGGTGAGTCCAGAAACGTGCAGAAGACCGAGTAGGCCATGGATAGCCTTTTGAAGACCGCAAAAGGCAGGAAGGCCTTCAATAAACGGTTCATGGGACGCGAGCCTCCGCTTTTTCGTACTGGGAGTATAGCCTCTCGAAACGACCCGCGCGGATATCTCCGAGATGACGGAGGGCGAGGAGATAGGCCCGAAGGTGGCCAGCCACAGGACGGCCACGCACTAGGCGAACCAAGGTCTGATGAATCGACGCCCAATAGATCGCCGCGAAGGAGAGCCAGAAACCCGCGCCCTGCCGGAGGGTCGATGCGATATAGATGCGATTCCAAGCACCGCAGAGGTCGGCAAACGAATCTGGCTCCCTCCACTCCTGCGAGACTAGGTGAGCAACAGCGATGCCTTCTGAAACGACACAACGACGGCCCGCTCGTTTCGCCGCAAGATAGACTTGGTGACTAAAGAGCATATCTTCCGCCTGGGCGTAACGAGACATTCTCTCGTCGAATTGAAGATGGTGCGCCGCCACGAACCCGCGTTCGACGGCGAACCAATAGCCCGTGGCCCATTCGGTCTCCATGTCGCCGATGATTGGTTGAGGATAACGCCCCTGCATGCAGGCCATTACTTTACCATATCGCAGCTGGCTGAACGTATTGGTGAGAAATATGGCGGCAGCGGCTCGACGCCAGAAGGGCCGCGGCTGGACCGTGGTGAGAGTATCGCGGGCGGCTAACATCACCAGTTCTGGCGATTCTTTGATCTTGGCTACGAAGTCTCCTGTCACCGAGGCAGGCCAGTCCACGTCATCGTCGGAGAAAATTACCCAGTCTCCGGTCGCGGCCTTGAGCCCGAGATTACGCGCGTGCGTCGACGAAGGCACGTCGGACCAGATCGTCCGGACGTTCAGTCCGGCTTGTACGACGTTTTGGATAGCGGCGACGACGCTGAGCCTCTCTTCGGACGGAGACTGGTCGATGACGAGGATTTCATCTGGCCGACGTTGCTGAGCCGCAATGCTGCTTAAGGTGCGGCCAAGTGAGGTCGCACGCCGATAGGTCGCGATGACGACAGAAACCTTCATCTTATCGGGTAATCCCCAGTGCCGCTAAGTAACGGCGAGCGAATACCTCGGCGGAGTAGAGTTCCTGCGCGCGTCGTCGGCCTTTCTCTGCCCTTTCGTTAGCCTCCATCGGCTGGTGGCTGACTTCCAGGATCCGGGCACAGAGGGCGGCGGGCGAGCCCTGTTCGGCGTAATAGGCGGAGTCGCCAGCGACCTCCCGCAGGGCGGTGACATCCGACAGCACGCAGGGCAATCCAGCCGCCATGGCTTCGGCCACGGCGATCCCGAAACCTTCCCCTGCGGTAGTCACAAAAATGAATGCTTCCCAATTTCGCATGGCTTCCTGCGGCCTAGGCAATGCGCCGAGAAATCGGACACGATTTTCCAGGCCTGCGGCCGCGACCTGACGTCGGAGTTCGTCCGCTAAAGCTCCCTCGCCTACCAGTTCGAGGCGGAACTCCAAATCCGCGGGCAATCGTCGCACGGCTTCGATGAGACTGCGGTGATCCTTGAGCCGATCGAGCCGGGCGAGCATCCCCCAGGTCTTTGGCGCCGCACCCGATGGCGAACGCATCGCCCCGAGTTCGAAGAATGCCGGACGGACGGGATTAAGGATGACGGATAAAGGCAGTCCGCGGAACAACGGCTCTGTCGCCACAGAATCCGCGACCGCCTGCGAACAGGCTAACAGCTTGGGGCGGCAGACAGGGCGGTAGAGCAGGCCCATGGCCTTAGTTTGTAATCTAGCCCGCCGATCGAATCCGCCGACATTGCCGAGATGTACCACGCAGCGGCACTCTTCGTCCAATGGGGATAGCAACTGAGGTAGCCGCGTCGGGCTCCATGCAACGAGGCACTCGACCCCACGCTCCCGGACGAAGGCCTTCCAGCGACGGGCCCAAGAAATACCAAGTACGCCGAACCATCCTTCGAGCTGGATTACCTCTGCGCCTGCTTCTCTCCATAACTCTGAGGCCGGACCAGACGCATCGCCGGTCACGATGATATGCCTCAGGTTCGGTGTCATCTGGATGAGGGTCAGCGCCGCCATCTCGATGCCACCGAGCGCCGACGACGGCACCCAGTGGACTAGCTTAGCCACGGTGAAAGCTTCATGCTGAGGGCTTTTCGTCATGGATTAGCCGAGAGAGCCCTCCGGTAGGCAAACAAACTGCCGAGCGCGACGATCCCCGTGGGCAGCATCCCCCAGTAACCGCCATGAGTCAGCGTCGCAAACCACTGCGCCCCAAGGAGCAGGATCGCCGCCCCGCCGAACCAAAGCAACGTGCGTGAGCTTAGCCATGAGCCCGAGCGGCGACGCGCAACCGCCAACATGGCGATGGCATAGGCAAGATATCCGATGAAATAACCGATCGCCGTGCCCGTTAGCCCAAAGACAGGAAGCAGCAGGATCGGCAAGATTGCCATCACCAGATTGCTGGTCACCTCGACCACGACTACCGTCCGCATCGAGCCTCTGGCTACGAGCCAATAGCCCAGCGGCCAACCGAGCAACCGCACGAACACCCCCCAGATCATCCAGGACAGCAAGGGGGCGGCCGGCTCGAACTGGTCGGCATAGAGCAGGGCGATGCCGAGTCGATTCATCGTGATGAGCCCGATGAAGATAGGGAGCGCCAGCAAGAGGGCCGCCTCGATTTGTTTTTCAGACAGGACTTTAGCTTCGGCCTCGTCTTTCGCCGCGGCGACCCTCGGAAAGAAATCCGTGCCCATCGCGCTGAAAACCATCGCGGGTAAGCTGCCGGCGATAGCAATAGCGGCTTGATAATATCCCGCGTCAGCCAAGCCGGCGGCAACGTCAGTCCCCCGGTGCTTGATGATGACTAATCGTACGGCATAGGCCGCCAGCTGGGCGGCTACGCCGATAACCATTAGGCCGCCCCCCATATTGAAAAGCACCCGGAGGTCACCACGTGCGGGCTGGTGAACGCTGGCACCGCAGTCCCGTCGGGCAACCTGCCAAGTGAAGACCATCGGGAGAGCGGCGGCGAGAAGGAGGCTGGCCGCGATGCCGATAGTCCCGAAGAAATAAATCAATGGCAGTCCGACGAACAGCCCGCCGAGCGCCGAGATGACCTGCGCCTTAGCGAGGGTCTTCACCTGGCCGTCCGCCTGAAGCATTGAGGTCCAGATCGTGCTCGCGATAATGCAAGGCACCGCCATCCCGCCGATGAGAAGCTCGAGCGCATATCGGCTAGAGTCAAAAGTCAGGTAGGCGACCGGCCAGAAGAGCGCGAGGGTCGCCACGAGGCCAAGGCTGCTGAGCGTCAGCCCGAACTTTCGAACAGCTGCCTGCTTGGTGGCTTTTTCCTCGGTGGACGCTGACGCAATCAATCGGACGCCCGAAGCCCCAAGTCCCCAGCCAGCGAGGGTCGAGACATTGCCATTAAACGCCGTCAGCACGCCGACTAAGCCGACGCCAGCCGGGCCCATCAGCTGAGCAATGATTTTGGTCCGCACAAAGGCTACGGCTAATGTCGCAACCTGAGCTCCGCCCATGAGGGCGCTAGAGCGGAGGATGCGGGCGAAGGGCATGCGAGGAAGGTGTTGGCGGTTAGCGGTTG
>CALEEU010000287.1 GCA_937875975.1 uncultured Opitutia bacterium
CTGGCTCCTCCGGTGGAACGTTGGTGCCAGGAAAGCCCGCTGGCGCTGGCTTCGGTGGCGACTTCGGCGCGGCGTTCGGAGTGGCGCGGGACGAGCAGGAGGCGGACATCCGTGCCGGCTGCGCGCAGTTCCCGCACGCAGCGGATGAGCAGCGTCTCTTCGCCTTTCCAAGTGGACGAGCCGAGCAGCACCATCGTGCGCGGGTCGGTGCCGAAGCCGAGTTCGGCGCGTAACTGCGAACGTTCGTTGACGGACATCGGCGCATCGCTGGCGACGTCGAACTTGATGTTGCCCGTGAGCGTCGCGCCGAAGCCGAGTTCGCGGAAGCGGCGCACGTCTTCTTCGCTGCCCGCGGCGATTTTCTGGAAATGACCGAGCACGTAAGCGGAGAGCCGAGAGAAACGCCGGTGGCGGGCGAAGGACTTGTCGGAGATGCGTCCGTTGATCAGATAGGCCGGGACGCCGTGGGCGCGGGCCTGGGCGAGATGCTCGGGCCAGAGCTCGCCTTCGACGAGGATGACGGCGTCCGGACGGATGCGGCTCCACGCGAGGGCGCTGCAGGGCCAGAGGTCGGTGGGGAAGATGCCGATACGGTCCGCGACGTCGGCGTAGCGATCCCGGGCCAGACCAAAGCCCGTGCTGGTGGTGGTCGTCAGGATGATTTCAGCCTTACCGGTGGCCTTAAGCCGGCGGAGCAGGGGGCCGATGGCCTCCATTTCACCGACCGAGACTGCCTGGATCCAATAACGCAGCTTTCCGGGGGTCTTTGGGCCTGCTTTCGGGGAAAAGCCCAGCCTTTGGCTGAAACCCGTGCCATACCCCCCACGGCGGAGCATGCGCCAAATATAGTACGGGAGGGCCGGGATTAGCAGCAGCGGGAAGAGTATCCGGTAGGCCCAAGACATCGCGTTGCGCCGACCGTGCGGAGGGCGGAGGGGTCTGTCAGTTCCAAAGGAGCCTCTTTGGGCTGATTTTCCCGCTTGCACCAGTCGAGCAGGGGTGTTTGAACCCACTTTCCACCGTTTGTAGCGACCGCAGATCGCTACGGACATAAAACCCAAAAACCAGTCAGTCCACCCTGATCCAATGTCCCCTCCTTCTGCAGGAAAAGGGATACGGAGCCCAAAAACATGAACATCACAGTCAAAGACCTCCTCGATGCCGGCGTCCACTTCGGACACCAGACCCGTCGCTGGAATCCCCGCAGCCGTCCGTACATCTTCGACCACCGCAATGGGGTTTCGATCATCGACCTTGAAAAGACGCACGCGTGCCTCGCCGCCGCCGCCGCCTTTGTCGAGGACACCGCCGCCAAGGGCAAGGAAGTGCTCTTCGTCGCCACCAAGCCGCAGGCGCAGGAAGTCGTACGCCAGGCCGCTAAGTCGACCGGCATGCCCTTCGCCGTGAACCGTTGGCTCGGCGGTACGCTCACCAACTTCGCCACCATCAAGCGCTCCCTCGACAAGTACCGCACCTACCTCCGGATGGAGCAGGACGGTTCCCTCGCCAAGATGCACAAGAAGGAAGCTGCTGCCGTGAAGCGCGAGATGTCGCGTATGAACCGCAACTTCGAAGGCCTCCTCGAATACCGCGAACTCCCGTCCGCGATGATCGTCGTCGACACCAAGCTCGAAGAGATTGCCGTCAACGAAGCCGTCCGCCTTGGTATCCCTGTGATCGGCCTCTGCGACTCGAACTCCGATCCGACCCTCCTCAAGTTCCCTGTCCCGGGTAATGACGACGCTGCGAAGTCCATTCGCCTCGTGGTCGAAGTCCTCACTCAGGCCGTCCAGAATGGTCTTTCTCGCCGCAAGGCCGTGGCCCAGGATCGCAAGACCGTGACCCCGGTCGCCCGCCAGAACGCCGGCGAGTCCGTCCAGCCTGAAGTCCAGATTTCCGAAGAGCTGCTCAAGGCCAACGAAGGTTCCGACGTCGTCGAAGGCGCCGCTCCGGCGAAGCGCCCCAGCCCCCGTAAGTCCAAGTAATCCGATCATGTCCGCTATCACCGCCCAGACGGTCAACGATCTGCGCCAGCGTACCGGCGCGGGTCTGATGGATTGCAAGAAGGCCCTCGTTGAAGCCAATGGCGACACCGAGAAGGCTGTCGAAATCCTCCGCATCAAGGGCGTCGCCACGCGCAACAAGAAGGCCGACCGCAAGGCCAGCGAGGGCATCCTCGCCGTCCAGGTCTCCGCCGACGGTCGCACCTCGACGCTCCTCGAACTGAACTGCGAGACCGACTTCGTCGCCAAGAACGAGAACTTCATCGCGCTCGCCAAGGAACTCGTGGGCCAAGCCGCCGCCAATGGCGTCGATGGTTTCCTCGATCAGGCTTATCACGCCGACAAGTCCCGCAAGGTGAACGACTACCTGAACGATCAGGTGCTCAAGATCGGCGAGAACCTCAAGGTCTCCCGCGTCCTGAAGTTCGAAGCCAGCGGCGTGGGTCGCGTCTCCGCCTACGTCCACACGGGCGCCAAGATCGCCGTCCTCCTCGAACTGGGCCTGAAGACCCAGGCCGCCGCCGCAAACCCGGAAGTCGCCGAACTCGCCCGCCAGCTCGCGATGCAGGTCGTCGCCAACAACGCCCGTTTCGTCCGCCGCGACGAGGTCTCCGCCGACGTCGTCGCCAAGGAGCGCGAAATCGCCGCCGAGTTCACGAAGTCCGAAGCCGACAAGGCCATTGACGAAGCCAAGCGCATCGTCGAGGACTACAAGGGCCAGCTCGTCGAGCAGAAGGCCGCGAACGACGCCGAAGCCATCGCGGAACTCGAGAAGCGTATCGCCGTAGGCGAGAAGCAGGTCGTCGCCGCCGAAGGCCGCAAGAAGGGTCAGCTCTCGAATATGGAGAAGATCATCTCCGGCCGCGTGGACAAGTTCTTCGCCGAATCCTGCCTCCTCGAACAGGCTTACTTCCGCGACCCTGACCAGAAGATCCAGGACCTCATCGCCGCCGCGAAGACCAAGGTCGGCGAAGAAGTCTCGATCGTCCGTTTTACCCGCTTCCAGGTGGGTGAAACCGCCGCCGAGTAAGCTCCTCTCTGTTCGGCCATCAAGGCCGGCTGCCGCAAGGTGGCCGGCCTTTTGCTTGGCTTGCTTACGTGGCCGCCGCGGATAGCCTGCCCTCATGCAGTTCCGTTCGGACATCTTCTGGAAGTCGGCCTGCGGCCGCTGTCCGGATTGCGGCGCCAAGGTTCGTGGCTCGTCCGATCGCACGAGTTGGCTCGCACGCTTCTGGGATACGCCCGCTTACTGTTCTGGCTGCGGCATGACGCTCCGTCGCAAGGAGGGCTTCTTCCTTGGTGCCATCGTCTGGAACTACGGACTCACCGCCTTCGGCGTGCTGCCGCTGGTGTTGTTGGCCCAACGCTTGGAATGGATCGGCTCCGTTTGGGCGATTCGTCTCGCGGTCGGCGCCATCTTCCTGGTGCCGCCGCTCATCCACGCGTTCTCCTGGCGCCTGTGGATCGGCACCTACTACGCTTTCTTGCCTGATCAGCTGCCTTCCGGCGGCCGTCGTCTCGACGACTGATCAGGTGCGGCGAGCGGACATCCGGCGCACCAGTTCAACCAAGAAGGCCGTGTCGCCCTTGGTCGCTCGGAGGTGCCCGACGGTCTCGATCGTGAGCGCCTCAATGCGCTGCTTCGTCGCGCTGACACCATGCATCGCTGTGTAAGTAGATTTTCCGTTCTCGGCATCGGCCCCGACGGGCTTGCCGAGCTCGGCGGCGTCTGCAGTGAGGTCGAGCAGGTCGTCGACGAGCTGGAAGGCGATACCAGAGGCGCGTCCGGCGAGGCGGAAATGTTCGACGTCGGCCGCGGAGGCACCCCCGACCATCGCGCCCATCGCGAAAGAGGCGCTGAGCATCGCGGCCGTCTTGCCGAGGAGAATGAATTCAATCCGGTCCGCATCATTCTCTTGTCCGTCCATGTCTTCGGTCTGTCCGCCGACGAGTAACTGGGAGCCTGCGGCCAGGGCGAGTTCGCGGACGAGGGCGGTAGCGAGCGTGGGCTTGGAAGCGTAGCCAGTGGCGAGCAGTTCGAAGGCCAGAGGCTGCAACGCGTCGCCCGCGAGCAGGGCGGTGGCCTCGTCGAAGGACTTGTGGCAGGAGGGGCGGCCGCGGCGCAGGTCAGAGTCATCCATGCACGGCAGGTCGTCATGGATCAGCGAATAGGTGTGGATGCACTCCAGCGCCGTGGCGGCATGGACGGCGTCGGCCTGAGGCGTGAAGGCCGCAGCGGAGGCCAGGCAGAGGACTGGCCGTAGGCGCTTGCCTCCGGCTTCAAGCGAGTACCGCATCGCTTCATGCAGCCGTGCCGGGCGGGTCGTGGAGACCGGCGTCAGCAGACGAAGCGAGGCTTCTGCCTGCTGGATGAATGCCTCGTGCCGTGACTGAAACAGCGAGGCGTCCATTGGTCATTCGATATCGGCGCCGAGCTTGAAGAACGTCGCCGTCCGGCCGACGCTGCCGATGATTTCGCTTTCGGTGAGCTTGGCCAGTTCCTGGGCCTGCTTGTCCATCTCTTCGCGTTCGGCGGTGAAGCGAATCTTGACTAGGTCGGCGTTACGGAAGGCTTCGGCGAGGAGGTTGGCGATGCCCGTGTTCACACCGGCCTTGCCGACGAACACCTTCGGGTCGAGCGTCTGGGCGAGACTGCGCAGTTTGCCGCGTTCGGCGCCGGTGAGGCGGGGTTGGTCTTCGGAGCCTGATTCCATGCCCGCTATGACGCTCTGGCGGGGCAGGGGAGTCAACGGACTAAT
>CALEEU010000288.1 GCA_937875975.1 uncultured Opitutia bacterium
CATCGGCCTTGTTGGCCATCGTGCGGAGCTTGTTCACCTGGTTGCCGCGTTCGGCCTCGTAGATGAAGTCATTGATCGCCTGCGTGGCGGAAGCCGGCGCCTGCGCTTCCTTGGACCAGCCGGCGAGGACCTTCACGCGCGGCTCGAGGCCGGCATCGCCCTCGACCTTCAGGAGCGCCTTGTAGCAGTCGAGGCGCTCTTCCCACTTGCGGGAAGCCTGGAGCGCGGCGTCGACGAGCAAGGCCTGGTCGGCCGGACGCAGGGTCTGCGTGGCCATGGCGAGGCGCAGCGGGTCGAGGCCTTCGAGCTTGAGGTCGGTGATGGCGATGCGGTTCTTGGCGAGGATCTCGAGCGAGGCCATGCGCAGGTTGCCCGGCAGCTTGGCGTAGGCGGCTTCGATGCCCTTATGGATGCGCGGCGTGGCGGACCAGGCGGCCGGCTCGAAGTACGGACCACGGTCGTCCGGACGGGTGCTCCACCAGTCCTTGTAGTTCCACGGCTTCTCGACGTGGTAGAGGCGGGCGAGCGCGGAGACCGCGCCGAAGCGGACGGACTCGTCGCCGCTCAGGCTGAGGGCGATGAGGCCGTCGACGGCTTCGTCGGAGTGGATGCCCTGGAGCGCGCGGAAGGCGACGAAGCGCTGCGCGGGATCGGCGAGCGCGGCGAGGCAGGCCTTGGCGTTGCCGAGGCTGCGGAGGGCCGCGATGGCGGTGTGCGGCAGGCGGTAGTGTTCGCCTTCGCCGAGCTTCGACTCGTCGGCGGGCCACGAACCCGCGGCGGCGAGGATGGCCGGAGCGGCGTCCTTCGCGCCGAGGCGCTGGAGGCCGATGAGGGCCTGCAGGCGGACGCGCGGATCGGCGTCCTTCAGGGCGTCGACGAAGAGCCGGACCGGCACGCCTTCGAGCTGCGTGGTGCGGTCGGCGAGCGCGCGGAGGGCGAACTCACGGACGGCGGCGTCCTGGGCGAGGCCGGCGAGGCCGGCGTTGGCCTTGGCGCCGAGCAGCTGCTTGTAGGTGAAGATCGCGGCGACGCGGGAATAGAGGTGCTCGGAGCCGGACCGTGCGAGCGCGAGGACGGGCCCGGCGAGCGCGGGCTTGGCGCGGTCGAGGATCTGGCGCTGGGTCTCGAGGCGCTGGACGGCGGACTTCGAGGAGAGCTGCTTCACGAGGTCGGCGTCGGAGAGCTTGGTGACGTCGACGTAGACGTTGGGCTTCACGTCCTTGGCGGTGATGATCTGGACGGTGCCGTTCGGGTAGTAGATCGGCTCCTCGACTTCCTTGCCGTCCTTCATGACCTTCTTGGTCTTCGGCTTGTTGTTGCCGAGGTAGCTGAAACCGCCGCCGCGCCAGTCGGAGAGGAAAAGGCGGGAATTGCCGTCGACGTCGAAGTCGGTGGCGCGGGCGACCTTCTCGAAGGTCTCCTGCTTGGCCACGAAGGTGGACTCGAAGCGCGTGATCGGGTGGCGGTGCAGCGTGCCGGTCGTCCAATCGCAGGTGAAGAGGGACTCGCCGAAGTCGCCGGGGAAGCCGGGCTCGCTCAGGTAGAGGCCGCCGGTGCCGGAGCCGCCGCCGTAGTCGGCGAGCGGATGGGCGATCTCGTCGGCGAAGTGCTTGTACAGCCGCGGATAGCCGGCGTCGGCCAGCGAGGTGAAGTGGTGGAAGCGCGTGTTCCAGCCCTTGCCGTCGTTGGTGTTGTCGCGGGAGAAGAGGTCGAGGGTCGGGGAGATCGCGACGTCGCAGATGTTGCGGGTCATCACGGTGTAATTCTCGAGCTCGGTGCCGTCGGGGCGGACGCGCATGACGCCGCCGCCGTAGAGGGTGACGCGCTTCTTGTCGCCGAGGCCGAGGGCGCCGTCGTTGTCGCGCAGGAGGCCGGCGCCGAAATCGCCGACGGCGATGTAGAGCCAGCCGTCGATGCCCATGCGGGCGCCGTTGGTGGTGTGGTCGGCGCCGCGGGGGTGCTCGATGCCGCCGCCGAGGCCGTCGACGAGGAGCGTGCGCTCGGTGTCATAGTCGGCCTTGCCGTCGCCGTCCTTGTCCTGGAACTTGGAGAGGAAGGGCGGGTGGACGAGATAGAAGACGCCGCCGACGAAGTGGCCGCCGCGGGGGCTCTCGACCTTGGTGTATTCGATGACCTGGTTGGCGACGCCGGCGCCCTTGGTGTCGCGGGCGATCAGGATGCGGCCCATGCCCGGGACGTGGCCGAGCGAGCCGTTCTTATCCGAGGAGACGTAGACGTCGCCGTTGGCGGCGGCCGACACGGCGGTCGGGTAGATCTCGGGCACCTGGGCGTTGCCGAGGAACTCGCGGATGACGAACCCTTCCGGCACGGCCTGGGCGGCCGCGGCGAAGAGGAAGAGTCCAAGGGATGAGCGTACCATGGGTGTGCGGGGTATGGGCATAAGATGTAGGTGGTCGGCCGATTGTTCCAAGCGGGAAGTCCATCTTAGCGTCTTGCCCGTCGGCCCGCAGGGGCTA
>CALEEU010000289.1 GCA_937875975.1 uncultured Opitutia bacterium
TCCATTCAGTCCTCAACGCAGCCCTCTGTGCTGTCCTCAATTCAGTCCTCCTTTCCAAGCCAACCGCCAACCGCTAACCGCCAACCGCAGACACCTATTTAATTTGAATCATCACTTCTTCGCGACTTCACGCTTGGGCAGCATCGCGAAATACTGATCCAGCGCGGCCTTGACCTTGGCCTTCATCGGTTCGACCTGCGGGGTGAGTTCGGCGTAGGACTGGGCGATCTCCTCGAGGTTCTTGTCGCGCTGCGGGATATCCTTCTGCGCGGCGGCGAGCGCCTTCTCGGCGTTGGCCTTCTCGCTCTTGGTGAGCTCGAGGGTCTTCGCGGCGGCGTCCACGAGGAGACGCTTGGCCTCGACGGGCTTACCGGCTTCGGTCAACTGGGCCCGGACGGCGACAAGCGCCTTCTCAAGGACGGGGAGGCCATCCTTGGCCTTCTGGACGGAAGCCTGGAGGGCGGGCAACTTGGCGGCGTAATCCTTTTCCGCGGCGACGGCGGGAGCGGAGAGCTTCTGGACTTCGACCAAGTGGGCCGAACGCTCCTTGGTGATCGCGGCGACGGCGACGCCGGCGGGCGCGACGGCCTTATCAGCGGCGACGACCGCGACATCAGCGGCGGCCTGCGTGGCGATGAGGGCCTGTTCCACCGACTTAGCAGCGACGAGCGCCTGGTCGGCGATGCCCTGCCTTGTCTGAGCCTTCGCATGCGCGACCTTTGCCCCGGTGACCTGCTGCTCGGTCTGCTTCTTGCGGGAGAAGTAGCTAAAGGAGAAGACGGCCCCGAAAGTGCGGGCTTCGCCGAAGGCTTTGTCAGCCGCGGCGAGGTTCACGGCGGCCTGCTTAGCCTCGTCGGCGGCCTTGACCGAGACGAGCGCAAGACCCTTCGATTTCGCAGCCGCATCGGCGACATCGGCCTTCGCCTTGGTGGCGGCGACCTTGGCGGTGGCGGCGACCTTCTTCAGTTCGTCGACCTTGGCGGTGGCCGCGGTGAGGCGGGCGCGGAGCGGCGTGGTATATTGATCGCGGTAAGCGGCGGCGGCGGCGGTGGCGACCGTGACGATGGCGTCGCGATCCTGGCCTAAGCGCACGATGGCCTCGGACTGGGTGTCGAT
>CALEEU010000290.1 GCA_937875975.1 uncultured Opitutia bacterium
TCCTGGATCTTCAAGCTGCTCTGTAACCCCGGCGACGAAGTGCTCGTGCCTGCGCCGTCGTATCCGCTGCTCGAAGTCATCGCCGCGCTCGAAGGCGTGACGCTGCGTCCGTATCAGCTCGTCCAGCTCGCCGGCGAATGGGTCATCGACGCCGCCACGCTGAGCGTCAACCGCCAGACCCGCGCCGTCCTCTGCATCAATCCGTCCAACCCGACCGGCGCGTTTGTCGGCCGTCGTGATCGCGACGTGCTGCGCGGCTTCGCGTTGAAGCACGGCCTCGCCATCGTGTGCGACGAAGTCTTCCTTGATTATCCCGCCGAAGGTGTCGCCTCGCCCGGCACCTGGGCCGGCGAAGCCAACGTGATGACGTTCGTCCTCAGCGGCCTTTCCAAGGTCGCGCTCGCGCCGCAGCTGAAGCTCGGCTGGATCGTCGTCGCTGGCCCGGCGTCTTCGACGCTCGAAGCCTGTCGCCGACTCGAGCACATCGCCGACGCCTTCCTGTCGGTGAACACCCCGGCTCAGCTCGCCTTGCCGGATCTCCTGCGTCGCGCCGAGCCGCTCCGCGCCCTCGTCCGTACCCGCGTCGCCCAAGGGGAGGTCGCCCTCCGTGCCTGGGCTACTTCGACCGCTTCCGGTTGCACGGTCCTGCCTCGCCCGGCCGGCTGGACGGCGATCCTGACCTTGCCCCCTGGCGTCCATGAGGACCGCTTCCTGATGAACGCCCTGAGTGAAGGCGTCTGGGCTCACCCCGGATATTTCTACGGGATGCCGGCCACCGTCCCGAGCGTCGTTTTGAGCCTTTTGACCCCGCCCGACGCCCTTTCGGCCGGCCTTCAGGGTCTCGACCGGGCTTTGAAGCGGACTTAAGGGGTAATTACCGCTTGCCAACGGCCCCGGCACTCCTTTGCTCCGACTTTCCAAAAGGAGCCCGAACACTATGTCCCGTATCTGCAGCGTCACCGGCAAGCGCCCCGTCAAAGGCCGCCGAATCATTCACCGCGGTCAGTCCAAGAAGAGCGGCGGTATCGGCTTCCAGCTCGTGAAGCAGACCAAGCGCACGTTCAAGCCGAACGTCCAGCGCATCCGCGTCGTCCAGCCTAACGGCTCGGTGAAGCGCCAGTGGGTCTCGGTCAAGGCCCTCAAGGCCGGCCTTGTCACCAAGGGCTAAGCCTGGGTCTCACGACTCCATTAAAAACCCGCCGCAAATCGGCGGGTTTTTTGTGTCCAGATTACTTGGCTCCGAACCGCTGCCAGAGCACCGTGCCCCAGATGGCCAGGGCGATGACGATGGTCAGGAAGACCGCCGCGCTGCCCATGTCCTTGGCCCGCTTGGCCAAAGGGTGACGCTCCATCGAGATGTGGTCGGTATTGGCCTCGATGGCTGAGTTGATGAGCTCGACGATCAGGATCAGCTGCAGGCAGGAGAAGAGCAGGGCCTTCTCGAGGAAGCTGACCGGGACGAACCAAGCGATGATCGAAAGCGGCACCACCACCATCAGCTCCTGCTTGAACGCCTCCTCGTGCTTGGCCGCCGCACGCAGGCCATCCCAAGTGTAGCGCAAGGCGTTGAAGAGGCGGCTGAGTCCGCCTTTGGACTTCATGGATTGACCGTAAGGCTGAGGATTGGACATCTGGGGGCACCTTACCCCCCTGTTTTCACAGGGCAAAGGCATTTTTAGGCCCCAAAAATCGCTTGCCAGAGGGGGGTGCTACCCTAGGTTCAGAGGTTCCTTAGTCGGAAAACCTACCATGCGCGACGATTACCTCCAAGATGCCCGTAAAGTCATCCCTGATGCGAACATTCTCATCAATGTGATTTCCAAGCGCGTGAAGCAGCTTCGCAGCACGGCCGACTACTCCGTCCAGCCGCCCAAGTATAACCACACCCTGGGCGACGTGTTCGAAAAGCTTTCCCCCGAAGACATCGCCCTACGCGAAGTCATCGAAGGTCGCATCTCCTGGGAGTTCCGTCCTGAGGATCGTCTGCCTGCCTAAGGCAGTTTCCCGCCGCAGCCGGTTTGCCGGCGAGTAGCCTTTTCGTCATCCGATGGCCGCCCGCCGAGAGCACGTTCTACCTGAGGTCAACAACCCGAAGGCGGGACGTGACTATTTCATCGGCCCGACCTTCGAGGCCGGGATCGTCCTGCGTGGCACCGAGGTGAAGTCCCTTCGCGCCGGCCGGGCCAACATCGCCGATGCGTTCATCAAGATCAGCCCGAAGGGCGTCATGCTCTACCACGCGCACATCGCGGAGTACGATTTCGGCAACCTCAACAACCATGCCTCCTACCGCACGCGCCAGCTGCTGCTGAAGGAGGCGGAAATCGAGAAGATCGCCGCGGAGATCCAGTCCGGTGGCCATGCGATCATTCCGTTGAAGATCTACTTTAAGCACGGTCTGGCGAAGTGCCTGCTCGCCGTGGGCAAGGGTAAGAAGATGCATGACAAGCGTCAGGACATCAAGGAACGCGAAGCCAAGCGCGAGATCTCGCGTGCGATGAGCCGACGGAAGTGAAGCCGCCGCTCCACCTCGTCCTGCTCCGCCCGGAGATCCCGCCGAACACCGGCAACGTGGGTCGCATGTGCGCCGTGACAGGTTGCGTGCTCCACCTCGTCCATCCGCTGGGCTTCAAGATCGACGACGCCAAGCTGCGCCGCGCCGGCATGGATTACTGGCACGAGCTCGACGTCCGTCATCACGATGACTGGGAAGCCTTCCTCGCCTCACCCGGCCGCCCCGAACGCCTCTGGCTTTTCACCACCAAGACGACGCGCGGCCTTTGGGATGCGCAGTTCCAGGAAGGCGACGGTCTCGTCTTCGGCAACGAAGGCTCCGGTACGCCCGACGAGATCCACGCGTGGTTCGGTCCGGACCGCGAGGTGAAGATCCCCCACTTCAACGATAAGACCCGCTCGCTCAACCTCTCGACCGCCTGCGGGATCGCGACGTATGAGGCGCTGAGGCAGATCAAGAGAGTCGGATGACTGAGTCGATGACAGAGGACTGAGTC
>CALEEU010000291.1 GCA_937875975.1 uncultured Opitutia bacterium
CAACCTGGTCATCACCCAGGGCACCCCACCGCGGTTGGAGGGTTGCCGGCCAGCAAGCCGGGGCTTGACGCTGGCACTCATGACCGGCTCGTAGCTTATCGCACACCAGGGGAGGCGGGCCAGTCGGTCGGAGCGTGGCCCTTCGATCAGCCCTAGTAATGTTGGCGCCGCGAGCGAGCGCTCGTCGAGGCGAAGGAGGATGGGCGACTCATATGTCGAGCGGACGCAAGACCGGCCCGAAGATCAAGGTTGAAGGCACCGTCGTCGAACTCGACGGCGACGAGATGACCCGGATCATCTGGAAGCTGATCAAGGACACCCTGATCCTGCCGCACCTGGACATCGACCTGGACTACTACGACCTCGGTATGGAGAACCGCGACGCCACCGATGATCAGGTCACCATCGACTCGGCGGAAGCCATCCTCAAGCACGGTGTCGGCGTCAAGTGCGCCACCATCACCCCCGATGAGGCCCGCGTCGAGGAGTTCAAGCTCAAGAAGATGTGGCTGTCGCCGAACGGAACTATCCGAAACATTCTGGGCGGCACGATCTTCCGTGCCCCGATCGTCATCTCCAACGTTCCTCGGCTGGTTCCGGGCTGGACCAAGCCGATCATCATCGGCCGCCACGCCTTCGGTGACCAGTACCGGGCGACCAACTTCAAGGTGGACCGGCCCGGAACGGTGACGCTGACCTTCACCCCCGAGGACGGCAGCGAACCGATGGTGCACGAGGTGGTGCGCATCCCCGAAGACGGCGGCGTCGTGATGGGGATGTACAACTTCAAGAAATCGATCCAGGATTTCGCGCACTCGACGTTCAGTTATGCGCTAGAGCAAAACTATCCGGTGTACCTGTCCACCAAGAACACCATTCTCAAGGCCTACGACGGCATGTTCAAGGACGAGTTCCAGCGGATCTTCGAAGAGAGTTACCAGGCGGAGTTCGACTCCCGCGGGCTGACCTACGAACATCGGCTCATCGACGACATGGTGGCCTCCTGCTTGAAGTGGGAGGGCGGTTACGTCTGGGCGTGTAAGAACTACGACGGCGACGTCCAGTCCGACATCGTGGCCCAGGGTTACGGCTCGCTAGGCTTGATGACCTCGGTGCTGATGACCCCGGACGGCAAGACCGTCGAGGCGGAGGCCGCGCACGGCACCGTTACCCGGCACTACCGGCAGCATCAGCAGGGCAAGCCCACCTCGACCAATCCGATCGC
>CALEEU010000292.1 GCA_937875975.1 uncultured Opitutia bacterium
CGTAGTTGTCACCACAATCATCCCGCCCTTCCTGGCGGCGAGAGAAGCGGCGGCAGCTTCGCTTCGTTTCTCCTCCTCGGTCTTCCGGGCCTGTGCAGTGTTAATTGCTTCAATCAACGGCATCAGATCCGAGACCAACTTCCATTCGGCCATGCCGGCGACCCAGTAATGATCGGTCGATAGAACCTTCTTCTGGCGAAATGCTTCAGCTACTTGCGAAACCTTATACTCAGCAAAGGGAGCGCCTTGACGGGAAAACTTGATGACCGAGTCAGGCTGAATGCTCATATGTTTCTGCAAGAATGCGGCCGAACTTCGAAGTGTCGAAATGCAAATGTGCATCGGCCACGGCCGGCTCTAATTTAGCGAGGATACCTAAGCCTATAAAAGGCAACTATTTCGTGACGCGGTCCCGACCCTACCCGCCGCATCTCACTTTTGCACCTTTGCACAGGCCATAGGCCGGTTTGCACTTTTGCACGCCAAGGCAGCACCCGCTGCTGCCCCTACCTCACACGAGCACCCTGTTCACTTGCCGGCGCGGAACACCTTGCGCAGGCCCTTCTTGCCGGACTTCAAGGATCGGCTCACGCGCTTCTTGCCGGACTTGAGCACCTTGCGGAGACGCTTGGTGCCCGACTTGAGCGCCTTGCGGAGACGCTTCTTGCCGGATCTGATCTTCTTACGGAGACGGGCGACGAGGCCGGGCGACTCGGCTTGCTCGACCTGTTCGCGAGCGGTGTCGGCCGATCCTTGGTCACCCGAAACGATGAGTTCGGCTTCAAGGTCCGCACGGGACGTTTTCTTGGCGTGCTTTTTACGCATAAGAGGGGTGCTCAGGCTTTGATGGGAGGATTTTCCGGCACAACGTTTTGACTGTCAACTTCAGGCCGACGCGTCCGTAAATTGGCACCCAATCGATGCGACGACGCCGTCCGCCCCCGTCGCCTCCACTCTTGCCCCTACCCTCCCAATCCCTACCGTCATAGCATGTTCGCGTGGCTTCGTTCTCTCTTCGCCCCGAAGACGCCCGTGCCTGACTTGAGCCAGGCGCCGGATGAGCCCGTGCCGGCTGAACGCGTAGCCTCAACCCGTCCGGCCAATCAGCAGGGCTGGATCGGCGTCGATCTCGACGGTACGTTGGCCGAAGCGACCTCCTGGCAAGGGATGAGCCATATCGGTCCGCCGGTGCCGCTGATGATGCGCCGCGTCCAGCAGTGGCTCAGCAAAGGCCTGCGCGTGAAGATTATGACGGCCCGTGCCGGCGACCCAGAAGGCGTCGTGGCCACGCAGGCTTGGCTGAAGGCCAACGGGCTCCCGGAACTCGAGGTCACGGACAAGAAGGACTTCGGGATGATCGAGCTCTGGGATGACCGCGCGATCCAGGTCGTGCAGAACCAAGGTATCTGTTTCCTGGGTACTTCCTACTTCGCACGCCCGAAGGCCCCCATCCTGCCAGATGAGGTTGCCGACCGCACCTTCATCCTCGTAGGGTCGGAACCGAAAGCCCCTCCGCAGGGCCCTAAGCACAGCGCATGAAAGCTTCCCTCAAACTCGAGTACTCCCTCCGCGTCCTCTCCCAGCTAGCCCGCCGCCACCGCGGCACGGCTGTGACGCGCATCGAGGAACTCGCCCGACTCGAGGACATTCCGGCCAATTACCTCGTGCAGTTGCTCAACGAACTCCGCGAAGGCGGACTCGTCGTCTCCAAGCGCGGCAAGACCGGCGGCTACCGTCTGGCAAAAGACGCCGAAGATATCACTTTGAAGCAGGTGCTCGCGGTCGTGGAACCGGAGCTCGTCGAGACCAAGATCACGCTCAAGGGCGCGTCCGGACCTCAGGTCGCGGCGCTCTGGCGCGAAGTCTCGAAGCGTTTCGATAAATCTCTCACCGGCTTCACGGTCGCCCAGCTGGCGCTGTCGGAATCCGGTACGGATTTCGAAATCTGAGACCTCCGCGGCAACTTAGCCGCAGGGTCGGGGTTACTTCTTTGCCCATGCGCCCCGTTCTTCCCGTCCTCGGCCTACTGCTCGCCGGTCTTTTCGGCCCGCTCAGCGCCGCGGACCGTCCGCCGAACATCATCTTCGTGCTGGCCGACGACCTCGGGTGGACCGACCTCGGCGCCTTCGGGAGCAAGTATTACGAGACGCCGAACATCGACCGACTCGCCGCGCAAGGCATGCGCTTGACCAATCACCACCACTGCCAGAACTGCGCCCCGACCCGTTCCGCCCTGCTCTCCGGCCAATACGGAGCCCGCACCGGCACCTACACCGTCGGCTCAATCGAACGCTTCAACTGGCAGACGCGCCCGCTTCGTCCGGTCGATAACGTCACCAAGCTCTCCCTCGAGCGCGATACGTTCGCCAACCAGCTCAAGGCCGCCGGCTACGCGACCGGGATGTTCGGCAAGTGGCACCTCGGCAGCACGCCAGACTATCATCCGTCGAAGCGCGGCTTTGACGAGGCGATCGAATCCTCAGGAAAACACTTCGACTTCGAGACGACGCCGAAGACGGAATACCCGAAGGGTCAGTATCTCGCCGACTTCCTCACCGATAAGGCTGTCGACTTCATCCAGCGCAACCAGGCCAAGCCATTCCTACTCTACCTGCCGCACTTCGGCGTGCACTCGCCGTTCCAGGCTAAGGCTGAGCTGGTCGCGAAGTTCAAGGGTAAGACCGGCGTCGGCGGACATAATAGCCCGACCTACGCCGCAATGCTCGCGAGCGTCGACGAAAGCGTGGGCCGCGTGATGGCCAAGCTCGAGGAGCTCAAGCTCGCGGATAATACGGTAATCATCTTCGCGAGCGATAACGGCGGTGTCGGCGGCTACGACCGTCCCGACGGCCTGATCCGTGAACCGGGCACAGAAGGCAAAGGCAAGAAGGCGAAAGCCGCAGACGACGAAGACGGCGGCGGCATCACCGACAACACCCCATTGCGCAGCGGCAAGGGCAGCCTCTATGAAGGCGGCGTCCGCGTGCCGTTCATCGTCCGCTGGCCCGGCAAGGTCGCCGCTGGCTCCGCGCTCGGCACACCCACGGCGCACGTCGATCTCTTCCCGACACTCCTCGAACTCTCCGGCGCCGCCAAGCCGCGCCAGGTCCTCGACGGCGAAAGCCTGCTTCCGCTCATGCTCGGCAAAGCATCGACGTTGAAGCGCGAGGCGATCTTCCAACACTTCCCGGGCTACCTTGCCTCGGGCGCCGGAAAATGGCGCACGACGCCGGTGAGCCTGATCCAGATGGGCGACTGGAAGCTGATGGAGTATCTCGAAGACGGACACCTCGAGCTGTACAATCTCAAGGACGATCTCGGTGAGACCAAGAACCTCGCGACGACGAATCCCGACAAGGCCAAGGAACTACTCGAACGCCTGAACGCCTGGCGCAAGGAAACCGGCGCCCCGATGCCGACGCCCAATAAAGGCGAAGCCGGCGCCCCAGCCGCCAAGAAAGCAGGTAAAGGTAAGGGGAAGTAGCCGAGAACTAGGGGACACGCTGGCACGGTGACACGGTCGACGGCGTCCTGACCTGCGGGATCGCCGAGGTCCATAATACGTTCGGCGAACGCAAGGCCTGGTTCCTCGGCCGGGCCTGCCTGCGCCATGACTTCGACGGCGACGCCTATCTGCGCCTGCGCGCCCCGAAACGTTTCTACGTCTCGCCGTTCTCGGCGCTCGACACCGAGTTCGAGTTCACGCTCCGCCTGCCGGACGGACAGCTGGCGATCACGGTCGATCACTACGAAGGCGGCCAGAAGACGCTGACGAGCGCCTGGACGGGACGACATGTGCCGCTCACCGACGCGCGCCTGCTCTGGCTGACCGTCAAATCGCCCCTGCTCATCCTGAAGGTCATCGCCCTGATCCACCTCCATGCCGCCTGGCTGTGGCTGGTGAAAAAACTTCCTTTCCGCCGCAAGGGCGACGACATTCCCCTGCAGCGCAACCTGCGGCACCCCACCCCCGAACTGACCGGCCGACATGACTAACTCCTCTCCCGCCGCCGGCTCCCTCGCCCGCCGCCTCGTCCTCCCCGAGCTCGCGAAGCTCACCAAGGGACGCCTGGTCCTGCGCCTGCCCGAAGGCGCGGAGCTCGTGCTCGGCGACCCCCGCGCGAGCGGTGGCGCCCGCATGGAGGTCCGCGACGAGAACGCCTTCCGCCGCATCATGCTGGCGGCCGATATCGGCCTGACCGAAGGCTACATGGAGGGCGAGTGGGACTCCCCTGACCTCAACGCGCTCATCGGCTTCTTCATCGAGAACATCGACCAGACCCCGGGCATGTCCGGCTCGGCCCGCAAGGCGCTCGGCGTCGGCCTCTTCCGCATCGCCGACCGCATCGGCCACCTCCTGCGTCCGAACGACAAGCAGATGGTGCGGCGCAACATCTCGGAGCACTACGACGTCTCCAACGACTTCTTCCGCCTCTTCCTCGACCCGTCGATGATGTATTCGTCGGCCCGCTGGGAAGGCACCGACTCCCTCGAGCAGGCGCAGGCCAACAAGAACGATTCCCTCTGCCGCTTCCTGCAGCTCAAGCCGACGGACCATGTCATCGAGATCGGCACCGGCTGGGGCGGCTGGGCCCTGCACGCCGTCAAGAAATACGGCTGCCGCGTCACCTCGCTCACCATTTCCAAAGCCC
>CALEEU010000293.1 GCA_937875975.1 uncultured Opitutia bacterium
CGCTCTGCACACCCACCCGCGTGGCGCTGATGACGGGCATCATCAATAAGCGGAACTACACCCGCTTCGGCCATCTCGACCCGACGCTACAGACGTTCGGCAACTTCTTCAAGGCCGCCGGCTACGCCACCTGCGTGGTCGGGAAATGGCAGCTGTCCAACGGCCTCGAAGGCCCTGGTCATTTCGGCTTCGAAGAAAACTGCCTCTGGCAACTCATCCGCCGCCCGGGTCGCTACCGCAACCCCGGCCTGGAGATCAACGGCAAGGAAGTCGATTACTCGAAGAACGAATACGGACCCGACATCGTCAACGACTACGCCCTCGACTTCATCACGCGTCAGAAGGACAAGCCGTTCTTCCTCTATTACCCGATGATGCTGACGCACTCGCCTTACGATGCGACGCCGGATAGCCCCGACTACCTGAAGCCCAAGTCCGATGAAGGTAACAAGAAAATCGGCCACTTCCCCGACATGGTTGCCTATACGGATAAGCTGATCGGCAAGGTCATCACCAAGCTCGAGGAACTGAAGCTCCGCGAAAACACGCTCATCGTCATCATGGGCGACAACGGTACCGGCAGCGGCACGCCCTCTCGTTTCAAAGGACGTGATGTCACCGGCGGCAAGGGGTCCAGTCTCATCTGGGGCACGCACGTCCCCGGCATCGCCAATTGGCCCGGCCAGCTGGCCTCCGGCAAGGTCTGCGCCGACATGATCGAGGCCGTCGACATGCTCCCGACCATCTGCGAAGCCGCCCAGGTCCCGATCCCGTCCGACCTCAAGCTCGATGGCCGTAGCTTCCTCCCCCAGCTCCGCGGCGAGAAGGGCACCCCGAAGGACGCCCTCTACGTGTGGTATAATCCCAGCGGCGGCGCCTCGGCGAAATACGAATTCGCGCACGACGCCCATTACAAGTTGTACACTGACGGACGTTTCTTCGACACCGTCGCCGATGACCGCGAGAAGACTCCGCTCAAGGAGGCCGACCTTAACGACGAAGCCAAAGCAGCCTATGCCAAGCTCAAGGCCCTCATCGCCGCCCATCAAGGGCCTCGCGACGAATACTTCGTGAAGCAGACCGAACGCTTCGGCGGGGAAACCGGTGAGAACGCCGACGGCGTCAAGAAAGGCAAGGCCGCGAAGAAGGCGGCTGCCATCGTACCGAAGGCCGCCACTCCGAAAGCTGAGGCCGACCCAAAAGCCGCCCGCTTCAAGGAGCGCGATGCCGATCACGACGGCAAGATCACCTACGAAGAGTTCCAGTCCAAGATGCCCGATAAGAAGGTGGCCAAAGAACGGTTCGAGTCCCGCGACCTGAACAAGGACGGGAGCCTGAGCCTCGAGGAGTTCTTAGCCACGCTTTCAGCGGCGAAGTGAGACGCCTGCTGGTCCGCGGAATCGCGGGATAAGACACAATCAGTCCGGGCTGATCACTTCTTGTCTTTCTTCCTCACCTTGGTGGCCTCACCCTTCTCTGGCTTATCAGCCTTGGGGGGCTTCGGCGCCTTGTCGAACACCTTGAACTGAGTCGGCGGCAGCA
>CALEEU010000294.1 GCA_937875975.1 uncultured Opitutia bacterium
TGGGTCCGGATCAAGCAGCGGACGATGCCTTCGGCGGGCTCAAGCAGCGTGAGCAGGGAATGCGATTCCCCGGAGGGATCGCGACCCAGCACCAGGCAGCGGAGGCTCGACGCGGACATCCGGCCTACTCCTTGCTTTCCGGCTTGGGGACGACGGAGCCGAAGCTCATCAGCAGGCCGAGGGCTTCCCCGACCGTCAGCTTCGTTTCGCGGACTTCTTCGGGAGAGAGGTGCAGGATGACGCCGGTGGTCGGCGCGGGTGCGGCCGGGATGAAGACGTTCACGACCTGTTTACCGATGGCCTCGCTGAAGACCGTCGGCTGCTCGTGGGTCACGAAAGCGATGGTCCACATGCCTGGGCGGGGGAACTCGACCATCACCACGCGGCGGAAGGTGTCCTTGTTGCGGCCGCTGAGGGCATCGACCATTTGGCGGATCGTGCCGTAGAGGGCGCCGAGGCCAGGGATGCGTTCGAGCACCGCGCCGAACCAACGGTGGAGCAGCTTGCCGAACAGACGCTTGGAGAGATAGCCGACGAAGATCAGGATGAAGATCATCACCACGGCGGACGATATCACCACGAGCTGGCGGTAGAGGCCGACCGTGAAGTCAGGCACGGGGATCTTCGCGTTAAGCCAGAGCCAGGCGAAGCCGAACCCGACCGCCGGTTGGATGAACTTGCCCATCAGGTCGAGCAACACCGAGACTACGTAGAGCGTCAGGCCAATCGGCATGAGCAGGAAGAGGCCCGTCAGGAAGTTATGACCTAGGCGGGAGGCTAAGGTGGTCTTTTCGTTCGTTTCGCCCATGTCATGACAAAAGGAAGTCCCTTGGCCGTGGCAAGGTTGGTCACAGGATTCGGGGATTGGAAACGTGGCGGCAGGCCTTTTTAATGACCTTATGAAGATGTTCCTCTGGGTTGCCCTCGCCATCATGGCCCTGTCCGCCAACCTCAGCGCCGTGGAAGAAGCCTACCCGCGCACCTCCCCGGGCGACCTGGAGCTGAAGACCTTGCCGGCGGCCCGCTGGATGCGCACGGAGTCGTCGACGGATTATTTCGCGGCCGACAACGGGCTGTTCATGAAGCTCTTTCGCTACATCGACTCGAATAAGATCCCGATGACCGCGCCGGTCGAAGCGGGCATTAAGCCAGGCACGATGGTCTTCTATATGGATGACGCCTCGGCCAAGCGCGCCGACCTCACCGAGACGCCGCAGGTGAAGCTATCTTCGGTCCCCGAGCGCCGGGTGGCCTCCATCGGCATCCGTGGTTCGTATAGCCGCGAGAATTACGAGGAGGCCTTGACCGAACTGAAGGCGTGGCTGGCGAAACGGACCGACGTGAAAGCGGCCGGTGAGCCGTATGCGGTTTACTGGAATAGCCCGTTCATGCCGTTCTTCCTCAAGCAGTCGGAAGTGCACATCCCGGTCGTGCCGACGAAGTGATCAGGCCCAGGCGCGCTGGCGCCAGGCGAGCCCTTCGGCGACTTCGCGGGCGAGTTCTGGTCCGCGGAAGATGAGGCCAGAGTAGACCTGCACGAGGCAGGCGCCTTCGTCCATGAAGCGACCAGCGTCCTTCGCGGACAGGATGCCGCCGCAGCCGACGATCGGGATGCGTCCGTCGGCTTCCTTGGCGAGGAAGCGTACGACTTGGAGAGAACGTTCGAGCAGCGGGGCGCCGCTGAGGCCGCCGCGGCCGGGTGAGCACGCTTCGGTGCCCGCGGGGCGCGTGGTCGTGGTGTTCGTGGCGATAATGCCGGCAAAGCCGCATTCGCCGACGACGCTGACGATGTCGGCGAGCTGGTTCGGATTGAGGTCCGGGGCGATCTTGAGGAGCAGGGGCACCGGGCCGCCGGCGACGGAGCGGTTCTCTTTCGCGAGTGCGGAGAGCAACGTCACCAGCGGGGCGCGATCCTGGAGGGCGCGTAGGCCGGTGGTGTTCGGGCTGCTGATATTGACGGCGACGTAGTCGGCGAGCGGGGCGAGGAGTTTGAAACAGGCGAGATAATCTTCGTGGGCCTGTTCGTTAGCGGTCACCTTGTTCTTGCCGATGTTGATACCGAGTGGGCAGACGCGCTGACCGCGACCGGGGTGCTTGCTGAGACGATCGTACAGGGCTTGGGCGCCGTTGTTCGGGAAGCCGTAGGCATTCACCACGGCGTTGAGCTCAGGGTAGCGGAAGACGCGGGGCTTCTCGTTACCCGGCTGGGCCTTCGGGGTGACCGTGCCGACTTCGACGTGTCCGAAGCCGAGGGCCGCCGCGCCGCGCCAGCCGATACCATCCTTATCGAATCCGGCGGCGAGGCCGATGTGGTTGGGGAACTTCAGGCCGAAGGCTTCAATCGGGCGACCGCCCTTGGGGGTCAGCGAGCGCTCCATCAGGAGGCGGAGGGGGGCGCAGGCGCCCAGGAGGCCCATGCCATGGAGGCCGACCTGGTGGGCCGTCTCCGGGTCCAGCGTGTAGAGGGTCTTGGAAATCACTTTCTCGTACAGGAAAGACATGCCCTGCAGTTAAGGGGGGAAAGGGCGGAAGGAAAGCGGAGAAGCCCGCCATTTAGACCCGCCGCCGACCCCTCTTGACTCCTGCCCAGACATGGACACATCACCCCCCCATGGCTTCGACTACCTCAAAGCTCCTTTGGTGCACCATCCGTTTCAAGGAGAAGGAAGGCAACTGGTGGGTGAAGGAGAACTCCGACCCTAAGCACTACGAGCCGGACGGCTTGGGCATCCTCGATCCCTTCCAGTTCCCCTGGATCCTCGACATGATGGACCCCCTCCGTGAGTACGGACTGTCCAACGAAGTCCTCGAAGCCGCCTTCGTCCCGTTTCAGCCTCAGGAAATCGACAAGGACAAGGACCAGACCGTCCGCCTCGTCCGCGTCGCCGAACACATCCTCGATTCCGAAGAGCAGCTCTTCGCCCTGCCGAATGTCAAAGACGGCGATAAAGGCGCTTACGCTGATTTCCTCGAGCACATCATGCGCCTGCGCGTGAAGCTCATCAACGATACGATCAAGCTCGAACAGAAGCTCACCGTCGAAGACGTGGATGAACAGCTCAGCGAACTCCGCAATCAGGCCATGATTGAAGGCCGCGACATTCATCCTTTCGAAGAGATCACCGACATCCTTGAATTCGTCCCCGTAGGACATGAAGTCCCGAGCGACGACGATGATGACGATAAGCCTGCCCGTGCTTCGGGTGCGGCGGAAGATATCGCTGACCTCCCTGACGTCGAAGAAGTCGACAAGGACATGGAGAAGAACCTCCGCTGGGATGACGAAGATGAGCCGGCCGAAGAAGGCGCCAGCGAAGAAGGCGGCGAGTCCGAAGGCGGCAGCAAGGCTTCCGGTAAGTCCGGTCGCCGTCGCTAAGCCAGTTTACTTCGACGTCTCGTCGGCAGGCCTTGCGGCCACCTGCGGCTCGAAGAGCCAAAGGCGGCGTGCCGCCATGTCCACCGCGATGGGGTGGGCGATCAGGAAGTCATCGCCCAGCAGGTTGTGCTCCTGGTCGCGGATGAATTCGACGCCGGTGAGCGGGGCTCCGCCGATCTTAAGGGACTTAATCTTGCAGACCTCGACGCGGGTCAGGCTGGTGCTCCGCACCGTGGCTACGGGCAGGTAGCCGCGAAACTCGGTCTCTCCCCGGAACTTCAGCGAGCTCATGTAGGATTTCGACGCACCGGAATCGATGATCATGGGGATCTTCACACCTTCGACCTCGATGTTCACGCCACAGTGGCCGCCGCGACTGTAGCAAGGGACCTCATGGGCGCCGGACGTGTCGGGAATCTTGCCGAGGATCATGACCTTATTACGCAGGTCCATGTAGAACGGACGACCGAAGAGGATGTCGGCACCGAGCAAGCCATCGATTTCCATGCCGTCGAGTGGCATGATGCTCACGTGGAAATCGCTCCAGGTGACTTCGCCCGCTTGGAGTTTGTCGACGAGTCCGTAGGTGGTTTCGTTGCGTCCGGAGTTGCCCATCGTGGGCATGCTGAACGCCTCGGTGATGCCGCAGCGGGCGGCGGCACGCGGCGTGATGACGGCGGTGCCTTGGCAGCCGGTGTCGACGCCCAAGAGCACAGGTACTCCGTTGATCAGCATGCGCAGCGTCGGGATGGATTTCATGCGCAGGCGGAATGTGGCCATACCGCTTTCCGGGAATTCAGCCTTCGGCTTCTTCAGTTCCTGAGCGGGCAGGGTGACGGCCACGCAGAGGCTGAGGCAGGCGAAGAGGGTGCGCAGGGGCTTCATCGGTGAGCGGCGGTGAGGCGCGGACTTGTCCACGCCAGGGGTTACTTCACCTTGGAGGGTTTCCGAGGGAGGTCGACAAGGACCTGCGGTTTTTTGGCTCAGGCCCCGCGGCGGCGACGCCAGACGTAGGTCAGGGCGAAGAGCAGGCCGCCCAGACCGACGGCCCAGTCGCCGTGGCGCACCCAGAAGGTATCCGGCTGGCGGTCGCGCGGGAGGCTGACGGCGGCGGTCGCCCGGGAGCCGCGGAAGTAGATGCTTCCTTGGTCGAGCAACGGGAAGGCCCGGCCGAGCGAGTCGATGGTGCCACTCCAGCCAGCGTTGCCGCAGCGGACCACCGGGAGGCCGGTGGCGGCGGCTAGCAGGACAGAATGGGCGGCGTGCTGATAGGCGCCGGCTTCGCGGCCATACCAGGCGTCGTTCGTCACGACGATCAGAACGTCGGCCCCAGCGAGGGCGTGTTCGCGGGCGAGCTCCGGAAAGACATCTTCATAGCAGACGAGCGCGCCCGCCATGAAGGTGTGACCGCGGCGCGTGGTAAGCGGCAGGAGCGACGGCCCCGTGCCGGCGATGCAATCCGTCTCGATTGGCACGACCTTACGCAACGGGAGGAAGTCGGCGAACGGGACGTATTCGCCGAAGGGCACCAAGTGGCGTTTGGCGTAGACCGGTTTCTGCGCACCTTCCGCCGTGATCACCGCGACGGCGTTGCCGTAGCCAGCGCCGCGTCGATCGAGGGCCCCGATGACGAGCGGGGTGTCGGTCACTTTGGAAAGACCAGT
This sequence comes from uncultured Opitutia bacterium, assembly GCA_937875975.1. Taxonomy (GTDB): domain Bacteria; phylum Verrucomicrobiota; class Verrucomicrobiia; order Opitutales; family UBA953; genus UBA953. Next base: position 5,041 of record CALEEU010000294.1, read on the forward strand.
GAGGCGGCTTACGTAGGCTTCGCTCTCGAGCGAGAGCGGGAGGGCGGCTTCGGGCCAGAGGACGAAGTCGACGGCCTTCTTCGCCGCGACCGAGGCGGTCATGGCTTCCGTCATCACGAGGTGATCCTGGAGGCGGTTGGGGTCCCACTTTGCGTTCGGATCAAAGTCGGTCTGCACGACGCCGGCGGTGAAGCTGACCTTATCCACTGAAGCCTTGGCCGCGTTGGCGGCGAGCAGGGCGAGGAAGCCGAGCGCGATGGGCAGCAGGCCGAGGTAGAGTTCGGGCGTGAGGCGACGCAGCCAGCCCATCGGACCAGCGGGCTTCAGCTCGCTTTCTTCCCGATAGGATTCGATGAGGCGGACGATCCAGCGTGCGAGGCCGAGATTGAAGAGCACCAATGCGATGGAGAGGCCGATCGGGCCGGCCCACGCACAGAGGCTGAGCATGACGGGATTACCGGTTTGCGAGGCCGCCAGCGGTAGCCAGCCGAAGCCGGAGAGAATCGTGCCCCGTGTCCATTCGAGCAGGCCCCAGGCGCCAGCGAGGCCGCCAATCGCGAGCAGACGGGCTGGAAGCGAAGCGCCCGCGCAGGCGGGGAAAATCCATCGCGCCAGCAGCAGCCAGACGAATGGATAGAGCGCGCAGTAAGCCGTGAGGAGTACCAGGCCGATCCAACCGAGCGGCGGGTAGACGTGGCGGAGCCAGACGAGAAGCGCGATCCAAAGCACCCAACTCGTCACGAAGCTCGCGCGACGCCACGTCCGCCAGTCAGGACGGAGCGTCGTGGCGATGGTCGCTGGCACCAGTGCGATGAACGCCCAGAACGGATGGCCGACGGGCCCGAACGAAAAGAAGAGCAGCAGGGCGGTCAGCGCTGTGCCGACCCAAGCAAGCCGGGCGGCAGCAGGGCTGCTCGTCGGCTGGTCGGTCATTCCGAGAGCGTCTCAACCACTTCCCAACCTTCGTCGCGGACGAGCGCTTCGGCCTTCTTCCACTTCAGGTCCTGAGTCTCAGGTCCTTTGCGGATACGGACGACGGCGTTGCGGCCAATCTTCGGGGTCAGGCGGCGGAAAGGTTCGGGCTTCGGCGCGTTGGCGGGCGTGGTCGCCGTTGTTTCGGACGCACCTGCTTCGGCGGGGCCAGTGGCCTTGGCCTGGCCCTGGGCACGGCGCATGAGGGCTTCGAGCGCTTCCATCGACGAGGCGGTGCGGAAGAGGCCGGCGCCAGTATCGGTGCGCAGCTGCTGCATCAGGCGTTCGAAAGCTTTGAAGGCTTCGGCCTTGTACTCGTTGAGCGGATCTTTCTGCGCGTAGGAGCGCAGGCTGACGCCGCGACGGAGGTCTTCCATCTCGGTCAGCTGGTTCTGCCAGTTGCGGTCGATGGCGCGCAGGAGGACGTTGCGTTCGAGGTATTGCAGGACCTCGGGTGATTCGTGTTCTTCACGGCTGGCCTGGAGGGCGCGCACGCGGTCGGTGGCGAGCAGGATGACCTGGGCCTTGGTGCGGGCGAGGATGTCCTCGAGGTCGATCCGCATGTGGAAGGTGGTGACGAACCAGTGGACGAAGGTGTCCGCGGCACGACGGTCAGCATCGCCGTCCGCCTCGGGGAAGACGATATCGAGGCGGGCTTCGATCTCTTCCTCGACGATGTTCATGATCGTCTCACGGCTGTCGACGGCCTTGAGGGCACGGTTGCGCAGTCCGTAGATGATCTGGCGCTGCTGGTTGAGCACGTCGTCGTACTGCAGCAGGCGCTTACGCATCGAATAGTTCTGACCTTCGACGCGCTTCTGGGCGGTGCCGATCGAGTGGTTGAGGAACGGGTGCTCGAGTGGCTCGCCTTCCTTGAAGGACTTCTCGAGCATCGAGGAAATGATGCCTGCGTTGGCGAACAGGCGCATCAGGTCATCCTCAAGGGAGACGAGGAAGCGGGAACGGCCGGGGTCCCCCTGACGGGAGCAACGACCGCGCAGCTGGCGGTCGACGCGGCGGACTTCATGGCGTTCGGTGGCGACGACGTAGAGGCCACCGAGTTCGCGGACGCCTTCGCCCAATTTGATGTCGGTACCGCGACCCGCCATATTGGTGGCGATGGTCACCGCGCCGAGCTGGCCAGCCATCGAGACGATGTCGGCTTCGGCCTCGTGGTGCTTGGCGTTGAGGATTTTGTGCGGGACCTTGGCCATCGCGAGCATGCGGCCGAGGGTTTCGGAGGCTTCGACGGAGGCGGTGCCAACGAGGACGGGTTGGCCGCGCTTGTGGGCTTCAGTGATCTCCTTGATCGCAAACTGGTACTTCTCCTTACGGGTCTTGAAGACAATGTCGTTGTCGTCGATGCGGATGCACGGACGGTGCGTCGGGATGGCAACGACGGTCAGGCGGTAGATGTCATTGAACTCGGAAGCTTCGGTCTCGGCGGTGCCGGTCATGCCCGCGAGCTTCTGGTACATGCGGAAGTAGTTCTGGATCGTGACCGTGGCGTAGGTCTTATTTTCCTTCTCGAGCGCGACGCCTTCCTTGGCTTCGACGGCTTGGTGGAGTCCGTCAGACCAGCGGCGACCTTCCATGATGCGGCCGGTGTTTTCGTCGACGATCTTCACCTTGCCCTCATGGACGACGTACTGCTTGTCTTTTTCGTACAGCGCGTAGGCCTTGAGGAGCTGGCCGATGGCATGGATATCTTCGGAAGCCTGGGCGTAGGCGACTTCGGCTTCGGTGCGGAGTTCAGCGCGGCGCTCCGGAGTCAGCGACTCGTCGTTATCGAGCTCGACGTAGCGGCTCGGTAGGTCGGGCAGTACGAACGCATCGGGTTCGCCGGGGCGGAGCGTGTCGCGTCCGAGCTGGGAGAGGTCGGCCTCGTGGTTACGTTCGCTGATGGAGAAGTAGAGGCGCTCCTTCAGGTGGAAGCGGCGGTCCTTCTCGATTTCAGAGGCGAGCACGCCTTCGTGCTTTTCGAGCAGCTTACGCCAGCGGCCGTTTTCCATCAGGCGAAGGAAGATGCGGTTGCGCGGCATGCCGTGGGCGGCGAGCCAGAGCTTATCGAGGCT
>CALEEU010000295.1 GCA_937875975.1 uncultured Opitutia bacterium
GCTACAATCCTCACTCCGTCACCAAGCTGACGGGCGAAAAGAAGGACGCGATGCTTGCCAAGATGCGCGACGAATTCCCGCAGCACTGGTCCGTGAAGGACGGCGATATCTTCAACACCGGCACCGGCGCTTACGCGACGACCGATAAGGACTACGGCGACTTCGAACTGGTGCTCGAATACAACATGGCCCCGAAGGGCGACTCCGGCGTCTATCTCCGCGGCGTGCCGCAGGTCCAGATCTGGGACCCGACCGACGAGAAGGCCTTCAAACATGGCGCCCAGCTCGGCTCGGGTGCCCTTTGGAACAACTCCCCCGGCAAGCCTGGCAAGGATCCGCTGGTCCTGGCCGATAAGCCCGCCGGCGAATGGAACACGATGCGCATCCTGATGGTCGGTGCCCGCGTCAGTATCTGGCTCAACGGCAAGCAGACCGTCGACCACGCTACGCTCGAGAACTACTACGATCGTAAGGCCGCCATCCCGGCCAAGGGGCCGATTTCACTCCAGACGCACGGCGCCCCGATTCGCTGGCGCAACCTAGCGATCCGCGAGATCGCCGGTGCCGAAGCCAACCAGCTCTTGGCCACGAAGGCCAACGAAAGCTTCAAAGCCATCTTCAACGGCAAGGACTTCACTGGCTGGGCCGGCCCGGTCGAGAACTATCAAGTCGTGGATGGCGCCATCGTCTGCAAGAAGGGCAAGGGCGGACATCCGTACTACGATCGCAAGCTGCGCGACTTCGCGGTCCGCCTCGAATTCAAGCTTCCTTCCGCGGGCAACAATGGTCTCGCGATCCGCTACCCCGGCAAGGGCGACCCGGCCTATGACGCGATGTGCGAACTGCAGGTTCTCGCCGAGGACTACGAAAAGGTGAAGGGCAAGCTCGACCCCCGCCAGCTGCACGGTTCGGCCTACGGCATGGTCGGCGCCCAAGGAGGCTTCCAGCGCCCGATCGGCGAATGGAACTTCCAGGAAGTCACGGTTGTGGGCTCCACCCTCAAGGTCGAACTCAACGGCTTCGTCATCCTGGACGCCGACCTCGCCAAGGTCGATCCCGCCTCGGTCATGGGCAAGAAGAAGCATCCCGGCCTCGGCCTGACCGAAGGCTACTTTGGTTTTGCTGGCCACAACGACGCCGCGGCTTTCCGGAACATCGAGATCAAGGAACTGGCCGCCAAGTAAGCGTTCCTTCAGGCCTCCATCAAAACCCCTCGAAAGAGGGGTTTTTTATTAACTGCTAATTGCTATGCCCCAGCGAGGGTCTTAATTATCTCCCATCGCAAGCCCCATGCGTCCTTACCGCCCCCTTCTCGCCGTCGCCGGCGCCCTGCTCTTTGCTTCATCGGCCTCAGCCGAGCGCATCCAGTTCAACCGCGACATCCGTCCGATCTTCTCCGACACCTGTTACGCCTGTCACGGTCCAGATGAAAATAAAGTGAAGGGCAAGCTGCGCCTCGATTCCCTCGAAGCCGCGCGCAAGGGCGGTAAGTCCGGTGAACCGGCCATCATGCCAGGTCATCCGGAGAAAAGCGAAGTGATGAAGCGCCTGCTGACAACCGACGCCGACGACCACATGCCTCCGGCGGAGTTCCACAAGGTGCTCAGCAAGGCGCAGATCGCCCTCGTCGAACAGTGGATCAAGGAAGGCGCCGAGTACCAAGGTCACTGGGCGTTCCAGATTCCGGTCAAGCCAGCCGTCCCGAAGATCCCGGCCGGCGGTAACGCGATCGATGCCTTCCTCGCCCAAGGCTTCGCCGCCAAAGGACTCAAGCCTAACGGCGAAGCCCCCAAGGCCACCCTGCTCCGCCGCGCCGCCCTCGACCTGACCGGCCTGCCTCCTTCCGACAGCGACTTACAGGCTTACCTAGCCGATTCTTCGCCTGAAGCCTGGTCCAAGGCGATCGACCGCCTGATGTCCTCGCCCCACTACGGCGAGAACATGGCGATGCAGTGGCTCGACTTCGCCCGCTACGCCGACTCGAACGGTTTCCAGAGCGATACACAGCGTACGATGTGGCCCTACCGCGACTGGGTGATCAAGGCCTTCAATGACAACAAGCCGTTCGACGCCTTCACGGTCGAGCAGCTCGCCGGCGACTTACTCCCGCACGCTACCCGCGATCAGATCGTCGCCACGGCCTTCCATCGCAACCATCGCCTCAATGGCGAGGGAGGCCGCATCGTCGAGGAATGGTTCGCCGAGAACGTCATTGATCGCATCGAGACCACCGGCTCCACCTGGATGGGCCTGACGATGAACTGCTGCCGCTGTCACGACCATAAGTACGACCCGATCTCGCAGAAGGAATTCTACCAATTCTTTGCTTACTTCAATTCGAACAACGAATCAGGGGTGCTCGGCGAATTCGGCGGTTCCGGTCGCACCCGTGCCGGCGGCAACACCGCCCCAATTCTTTCCCTCCCGACCGAGGAGCAACAAAAGCAGATCGACTTAGCCACTACTGCACTGAACTCGGCTGAGACCGCTCTGAAAGGCATCCCATCCTCCCAGCCCGAACTCTTCGCGAAGTGGCTCGATCGTCAGCGTGCGGCGTTCTCGAAAGAAGGCGTGGCTTGGCAGCCCCTATCGGACGAAAAAGTGTCAGCTAAAGAAAATGCTGAGTTCAAACGCCTCGACGACGGCTCGTGGCTCGTCTCGGGCGGTACGGCCGACAAGGAAACCTACGTGGTCGAAGCCTCGCCTGCGCCGGGCCTGCTGACCGCCGTCCGCCTTGAAGCCCTGCCCGATGACTCCCATCCGGGCAAAAGCCTCGGCCGTGCCTTCAACGGCAACTTCGTACTCAGCGCCTTCGAGATCCGCCTGCGTACAGCCGACGGCAAGACGACTAACCTTCCGCTGGTGAAAGCGGAAACGGACTACGATCAAGCCGGCTGGAGCATCGCCAAGCTCGCCCCCGCCCCGATGACCAAGGGCAAGGCGAAGAAAGCCGATAACAACAAAGCAGGCTGGGCAATCGGCGGCAACCTAGCCGAGAACCGCGTCCCGCGTAAGGCGATCTTCACCATCGCGCCGACGACCATCCCCGCCGGCGCCAAGCTGGTGGTGGTGATGCGCCACGAGTCGACCTCTAACCATAGCATCGGACGCTTCCGTCTGAACACCTCGGGTCAGGACGCGAAACTGCTCTCACTGAAGACTGACGCTGCGTCTGAAGCCGCTCGCCGACTCATGGCGAAGCCCGTCGACCAAATCACGCCGGCCGACCGCAAGGCGCTTGAGAAACTCTTCGTCGACAGTCCCGAACACCCCCGCTTCGCCGCGACCGCCAAGGTCGCCGCCGCGAAGACGGCCTTCGAGACGGCCAATAACGCGCCGGTCACGGTGATGGTGATGAACGAACTCCCCAAGCCGCGCGATGCCTTCGTGCTGCTCCGTGGCGAATACGATAAGATCGGCCCCAAGGTGGAACGCGCCCTCTTCCGCGCCTTGCCGCCGATGCCCGCCGGCGAACCCAATAACCGCCTCGGCTTCGCCCGCTGGTTGGTCAGTGGCACACACCCGCTCACGGGTCGCATCTGGGTCAATCGCGCCTGGGAACGTTTCTTCGGCATCGGCATCGTGAAGACGTCCGAAGATTTCGGCTCTCAGGCCGAATGGCCGAGCAACCCTGAACTGCTCGACTGGCTCGCGGTCGAGTTCGTCGACCGTAAATGGGACATGAAGGCGATGCAGAAACTCATCATGTCCAGCGCAGCCTATCGCCGCAGCGCCGCGGTCACTCCAGAGATGCTCGAGAAGGATCCCGATAATCGCCTCGTGGCCCGTGGTCCCCGTTTCCGCCTCCCGGCCGAAGTCATCCGCGACCAGGCCCTCTGGACAGCTGGCCTGCTCGTCGACAAGCAAGGCGGTCCCAGCGTGAAGCCTTACATGCCCGAAGCCGTCTGGGACGAGACCAGCGTCTACGGCGACATGCGTAATTACAAAGCCGAGACGGGTGAAGGCCTCTGGCGCCGTTCCCTCTATACGATTTGGAAACGCACCGCAGCACCACCCACGATGCTGCTCTTCGATTCCGCCGGCCGCGAAGTGTGCACAGTGAAGCGCTCCCGCTCGAACACGCCGATGCAGGCGCTTTCTCTGCTCAATGAAGTCACCTTCGTCGAAGCCGCGCGCAAGCTTGCCGAGCAATCCCTCCGTCAACCCGGCGATAACGACGCGAAGTTGGCCTGGACCTTCCGCAAGGTGGTCCGCCGCGACGCGACACCGGCGGAACTCGCGGTACTGCGCAAGGGTCTCGATAAGCGCCTGGCGACTTATGCCGCCGACCCGTCCCTCGCACCCAAGCTCCTCGCCACTGGCGTGAGCCCGGCCGCCACCGACCTCGACCGCAACCAGCTGGCCGCTTGGACCGCCACCGCCAACATCCTCCTCAACCTCGACGAAACTGTCACCCGCGAATGAACTGCAACGACCGTCAATTCCTTGGACTCGACGCGGCCACGAAGATGGCCCTGTCCCGCCGCACGTTCATCAAGGGCTCCGCGGGGGGTATCGGCCTCGCCGCGCTAGGTTCACTGATCGGCACTCCCGCCTTCGCCGCCAACCCGGGACTGGGCTTCCCGAACTTTAAACCAAAGGCGAAGCGCATCATCTACCTGTTCCAGTCCGGTGCTCCGTCCCAGATGGACCTCTTCGACCCAAAGCCCCAACTAGAAGCGATGCGCGGCAAGGATCTGCCAGATTCTATTCGCAAGGGACAGCGCCTGACGACGATGTCCTCGGGCCAGAAGAACTTCCCGGTCGCCCCATCGATCTTCAAATTCAAACAGCACGGTCAGTCGGGCAACTGGTTCAGCGAGCTGATGCCGCACATAGCCTCGAAGTCCGACGAATGGTGCGTGGTCCGCGCCATGCACACGGAAGCCATCAACCATGACCCGGCGATCACGTTCATGCAGACGGGCTCGCAGTTAGCCGGTCGCCCGAGCATCGGCTCCTGGTCTGCCTACGGCCTCGGCAGCGAAAACGCCGACCTTCCCGCCTACGTGGTGATGACTTCCTTTGGTAGCGGTCGTCCTGACGACCAGCCGCTCTACGACCGCCTCTGGGGCGCGGGCTTCCTGCCTTCCAAACTCCAAGGGGTAAAGCTCCGCAATAAAGGCGAACGCGTCCTCTACCTCAAGGATCCCGAAGGTATCCCGCGTGAAGTCCGCCGCGAACAGCTCGACGAGCTGGCCGCTCTTAACAACCAGCGCCACGGCATCCTGGGCGACCCTGAAATCCAGACCCGTATCTCGCAATACGAGATGGCCTTCCGCATGCAGACGAGCGTCCCTGACCTGCTCGACCTCTCGAAGGAACCGCAGCACGTGCTCGACCTCTACGGTCCCGACGTGAAGCGGCCGGGCTCCTACGCCTCGAACTGCCTCCTGGCGCGTCGCCTCTGCGAACGCGACGTCCGCTTCGTCCAGCTCTTCCATATGGGCTGGGATCACCACGGCGGCCTCCCGAAGGCCATCAAGGGTCAGTGTAATGACACCGACCAAGCCACGGCCGGACTGCTCACCGACCTCAAACAGCGTGGCCTGCTCGATGATACGCTCATCGTATGGGGCGGCGAATTCGGCCGCACGACCTACTCGCAGGGCGCGCTCTCGGAGACCAACTACGGCCGCGACCACCACCCCCGCTGCTTCTCGGTCCTGATGGCCGGCGCGGGCGTCAATAAGGGTACGACCTACGGCGAGACCGACGACTTCAGCTACAACATCGTCAAGGAAGGCGTACACGTACACGACCTCAACGCGACCATCCTGCACCTGATGGGCGTCGAACACACCCGCCTGACCTACCGTCACCAAGGCCGCGACTTCCGCCTCACCGATATCCACGGTGAAGTCGTCAAGAAGCTGCTGGCCTAATCCTCGAGCCCTCAGGGCCTCGGGCTCTCCTGCCCTCTAGTCCTCCTGCCCACCGGCACTCGTGCCCTCGTGTGCTCGCTTACTTCCCCATCTGCTCCCGATACAAGACCTTGAAGGGATTCTCGACGGGGCCGGCGACGTTCTCGTTGACCATGAGCGGGCGGCATTCCTTCCACCAGGCATCGTGCTTGGCGATCAGGTCGGCGACGACCTCGGGATGCTGGGCGGCGACGTCGGTGGTCTCACCATAGTCCACGGAGAGATCGAAGAGCTGCCAGTTGGCCAGGGCCGGCTTGATGTCGGCCGGTGACTGCGGCGCCGGAGCGACAGACTTGGGGTTCTTGCCTTTCTTGCCTCCCGCTTTCTGGCCAGGTTGCGGGATCGGGGCGGCGGAGACGAGATGCCAGCGCGTGGTGCGCACGCTCGTCTGGGCGAACTTACCGACCTCAGGATCCACCCCCTTGACCATGTTACCCCAGCGGCCGACATGCGTGAAGAGGGTCCGGTCCGGCCAAGCGATGTTCTCACCTACCTTGGCCTGCAGCAAGGGCAGCAGGCTGCGTCCTTCGAGCTGGGACTTCATGGTCGCAGTGGCCGAGGCCCCGGTGAGTTCGAGGATCGTAGGGGCGAAGTCGACGTGCGCCGCGAGTGCCTTGACGTCCATGGGCTGGAAGCGTCCGGCCAGGCGCCAGAAGGAGATCGCGCGGATGCCGCCCATGTAGGGGGACCCCTTGGCCGCCCGCATGCCGGCGTTGAAGACCTTCACGCCCGCGGTGCCGCCGTTGTCGTTCATGAAGACGACCAAGGTGTCCTTCGCGATCCCAAGGGCCTCGAGCTTGGCCAGGATCTTACCGACGTTCTGGTCGATGTTGTGCAGCATGCCGAAGAAGTTCTCGGTGTCCTTGCCGAGTCCTTTGCCCTCATAAAGCGCCGCATCCTCCGGACGGGCGTGATAAGGGCCATGCGGGGCATTGGTCGCGATATAGGCGTAGAAGGGACGCTTGGCAGCGGCTTCGCCTTCGATCCAGCGGGTCGCCTGAGCGAAGAACTCATCGGTGCAATAGCCGGAAGTCTTCACGAACTTACCGTTATGCAGGATGGTCGGTCCGTAATAGGAATTGCCGGGGACGTCGCCGCAGCTGCCGGGATAGCTCTGGCCGATGCCGCCGGCGCCGTGGATGAAGACCTCGTCGAAGCCGCGCTTGTTCGGCTGATACTCGGCTTCGTCACCGAGGTGCCACTTGCCGAAGATACCGGTCCGATAACCAGCCTTCTGCAATTGTTCGGTCAGCGTGGCGGCGCCCAGGGCCATTCGTTCGCGCTCCAAGATGGTATGCGTGACGCCGTTCTTGAACTCATGGCGTCCGGTCAGTAACGCGCTACGCGTCGGGGCGCAGGTCGGCGAGACCTGGAAATCGGTGAAGCGCACGCTCTCCCCGCGGAGTTTGTCCAGGTTCGGAGTCTTGAGAATCGGGTTACCATGGGCGCTCACATCGCCGTAGCCTTGGTCGTCCGTGAGGATGAAAAGGATGTTGGGACGTTCGGCCGCGTGCCCGAGCAACGACAGGCACGCCAGGAAGAGAGGGAGCATAGGGTGACGCATGCCATCCTTGATAGCCACCCCAATGGCTTTGACCAGCCCGAGTTACGCCCCTCGTCGCAGCCCTCTGCCTCAGGCGAGCTTGGTGAGCTTATACGAGCGGTAGCTCATTTCGCTACTCAAGGCGTCGCGATGCAGCCGCGAACCTTTTACGCCGGCGAAATCCAAGGCGAGCCC
>CALEEU010000296.1 GCA_937875975.1 uncultured Opitutia bacterium
TAACTCAGGATGCCGGGCTCGACCGTCGGACTAAAGAGCAGCTGCAATGAGAAGAGCGCCAGGACGGCGACCATTAGCCAGGCTGCCCAGCGCTGATAGAAGAACAAGCCGCCCATGCTGACGAGGAATAACAAGACGCCGGCGCCCCAGAACAGCAGGGTCAGCAGGTCGGTAAACTCGAAGTCGCCGGCGGATTCAGCCCGATACCATTCAGCCAGAGTCTCAGGCAGTAACTTATCCGCCACGAAAGCCAGCCCGATAGACAACGCGAGAAGCGCGAACAGGGCGACGAGCGCGAAGCGAAGGACGATACGAGCCTTGGATTTTTCCATTAGCCTATTGTCGAAAGCAACCCCACCCCCGCAACGCCAAACCTAATCGACGACTAAAACACCACGCATGAGCTGCGAATGCCCCGGGAAGGTGCAGAGGTAGGTATACCGTCCCGGCTCCTTCGGCGCATTGAAATAGACGATGGTCTTCTTGCCGGGGTCCAGCATGCGCGAATAGCAGAGCACATCGGGCACCTCGGGCACGTAATGCCGAGCATACCCGTCCGGATCCGCCACCATCTTGGCCGATAGCTCGCCAATCTTCTCCTCCGCCCCCTTGGCGACGAGCACGAAGTTATGCGGCATGACATCGGGGTTCTCGAATTTTAACGCGATACCCTCTCCCGCTTTGGCGCGCAGCTCTTTCTGAGCGTACTGCAGGGCGTTGCCGGCCTGGAGCTTCATCTCCCGCACGGGACCACGACACATATCAATTTCCCACTTTACGGGATTGGCCTTACCCGTCGCGACGGGCGCGGCGTGCTCGTGCGACTTGTCCTTAGGTACCGCGACATAGCCGGCGAAGTCTGTGAAGGGCTTGCCGAGATGATGAGCGGTCAAGAAGACATCCTGCGCGCGGCCTGCGGTGACGCCGACATGCAGATGAATCTGGCTGGCCGGCACCAGCTGGGGAATCTCCAAGAAGAGAGTCTTGCCGCCGTCCAGCACCTGGGCGCTTTTGACGGCGATGACGTCATGACCTGGGCTTTCAGGATACTTCACGGAATACTCGGGCGATCCATACGCCGGACCGAAGAGGTAGTTCCAGCACTGAGCAAAATGGGCCGAGGGCTTGCTGGCGACGGCCGGATCCACGGGGCGATCGAAGCGCAGGAGCACGCCGTTATCGCGCGTCTCATGGCCAATGAGCGTCGGGAAGTCGCCACCGACATGGCGAACGCGATGGATGGCTCCGTCCTCAGGCGTGTAACTGCCCCAGCCAATCATGCCGCTGACGTACAAATGACCGTCACGCGGGCCGAAGCGGCCATGCTGCGGGCCGGTCACGAAGTTGCCGGTGAGCTTGACGGCCGCGGACTGCCAGACGCCTTCGAGCAACTGACGCGAGACTAGCCAAGCACTGCCGGTGCCGAAGGAGAAATGCAGGAAATTTCCATCGCCCTTCAGGCTGGGCCATTCCTTGTCGGACAGGAAGACCTGGCCGCCGCACGAATTATCTTCACCGCGGGGAAGCTGTAAAATCGGGAGAGTATTCGTGACGCCGGCCCTCGGGCCACCCGAACCAAAATGCGTACCAAGGTTCAAGGCGGTGTCGACCTGGAAGACGACCGACGCGGGCGTCCAGTTGCCTTCCTGTCCGTTCGAGAGCACGAATCTTCCGTCCGCGGTGGCGCTGATGCCGTTCGGATTACGTAGTCCGGTCGCGAGGACTTCGACCTTGTTGGGTTGGCTCAAGCGCAGGATGCCTTGATTACCCGAAGAGGTGTAGAAGCGACCCTGCGCGTCAGCATCAAGGCCGACAATGAAATCATGCCCGCCGGGCGAAGTGCTCATGCCATTGTGCACGCACTCGTAGTAGTCGGCCTCATTGTCGCCATTGAGATCGTGCAACCGCGTGATCTGGTCCCGTCCGAGGACATAGAGCTTATCGTCGATAATCTTCACGCCGAGCGCATGGTGTAGGCCGGTGGCGAAACGCTTCCAGCGTACCTGCTTAAGTTTGTCATCCAGTCCTTTCACCAGCCAGACCTCCCCAGTCATGGTGCAGACGGCCGCGGAGCCATCCTTGAAGAAATCCATCCCGGTCAGAAAGAAAAGCGTGCCATAGGGGTTCTTGGCCGGCGGCAGGATGGTGTCGGTCGCGAAGGGCATCTGAGCGCCCAGAGTGCCAGCCGACTCGAGCCAGGTCGGCCACTGCGACGGGCCGCCTTTAGTCAGGTGCGCCCACTGAGCGGCTTCCTTTTCACCATCGAAAGCGCTGGCGAGCCATTCCTTACCGTCCTTCATATAGGAGAAGAAGACTTCACTCCCGTGACGATAAAAGCCGTGGTACTTCCATTCCCCTTGAGCGACGGCTGAGATGTCCTTCTTGGCAAGTTTACCTGCCATCTTGGCACTGTCGGAAAAACCATGCCGCCCTGCCCCCAGTCGGATAAAATCACCGGTCCACCGCACCGGGAATGACAACTTCAACGGGTCGAAACAGGCGGACGCTTCGCCGCGCCGGACGCTGATTCCCTTGGGAATGATTAAGTCGGCACCGCGGAACACGCCGCTGAATAGATTGCCGTGTGCAGCCTGGTCCCATCGCCCGTCCTTCCACGTGACGGCATCGTTCTGATTGCCCCAATGGCCTTGATTACCGCCATCTAGACCAGGGTAGACGGCCAGAAGTTCTGGCTGCGGCTGCTTCCCCATGGCCTCGATGGCCTGCTTGGCGTAGAAGTCGAAGACGCGATCGCGATTTACGAAATGGCCCGATGTAAGATTATCTTCCGGGCGAAGCGGAGCGAACACCGGCTTAAACGCCGGGATGGGCGGAGCCTTGGGGACGACCTTGGCCGCACCCAGCTCGTCGAAAGACCAAAGGCCTAAAGTGATGTCCATGCGCTGGCGCGGACCTTTAATCCAGGTGGTGGGTTCGTTAGCGCCGCGCGAGATGCGCACATCGTCAATGAGGCCGTCGCAGCCGATCGAACCCTCCACCAAGCGGCCGAAGCCGACCTTCCGTTGCTGGGCCGGACGTTCCTTGCCGGCCGCAGCAGGCTTGCGCTCCAGAACATATTTGCCGTCCAACCAAATCTTCACGGCCACGTCGCTCAGGCTGACAAGGATATCGTGCCACTTGCCGTCGCAGATATCGACGCCGGTATCAAAGTCGCCGCCGCGTCCAGGCAGATAGAGGCTTAAGGTACCACGATTGGCATGAGTGTAGACCTCCCAATGCGCGCTCGCCCCTTTCTCGCTGCTGGCAACGAGGATATTAAAGCCGGCCTTACCGTCCAGTTTGGCCCGCAGCTCAATCGTCAGCGGCCACTGCTCAAAAGGCGCTCCGCCATCCACGAGCATTCCGCCGGCCAGCGCCTTACCGTACTCGGGCGCCAATGAAGGCACGCCGCCGGCAGACTTACCCGGAGCAGGCATAGCCTTGGGGACGGGCTTATCGGTCCAGGTCCGATACTTCGGCTTGGGGCCGGTCGGCGCATCGTCGAGTTGCGGGACGAGCCACTTAAGTCCGTCCAGATTATCGAGGAGACGGCCTTCGGCGTCTTCCATGGTATGGTTAAGAATACCGACGGGCCCGGCGTAACCACTGGCCCGGACCTGCTTCAATACTTTGAGATCTTCCGTCCCGACGCCGATCGGCAGAATCTTCCGCCCCTTGGTATCACCGCCGATGTCCATGCCGTTCAGGTTAAGGCAAAGGAGATGCGGCAGCATGTGCTTCAGGGCTTCGTCCAGCCGCGCCAGGTGGCCATGGCCGTGATGGAGGTTATAGACGATGCCGACGTTGGTGACGGCGTGGTTCTTTTTCAGATACTCGCAAATCGCCACCATGTTCTCCGGTTCGCCCGACCAACCGCCATGATTGTAGACGGCGAGCTTGCTGCCGATCTTCGCCGCTCTCGCGATCACGGGCAGCAGCCCCTCGGCGGCGCTCTTGACCTTGGCTTCCTGCGTCTCGCCTTTACCACCGGCGATGACCCAGATCTGCGGGTGGAGTTGATGTTTCTCGAACAACCGGAAGGCCTCTTCGTGGTAAGCCCAGAATGCGAAGTATTCGATGCCGTGTTTCTTATAAGCTAAGATCTCCTGCTCAAACTCCGCGACATGCTCGCCGCGCCAGTCATAGGCGACCTTAGTCAGACCCATCTTTGCCACCATCGCCGCCCGCTGCTCCGGCGTGCGCTTCTGGTTGTCGAACGGCACGATGCACCACGCCGCCAGGTTCTTCTGATCGTATAACGGCTCAGCCGCAGGCAAGGCCAGCAAGGTAAGCAGGAAGGCGAAGAGCAG
Source organism: uncultured Opitutia bacterium (assembly GCA_937875975.1). Classification (GTDB taxonomy): domain Bacteria; phylum Verrucomicrobiota; class Verrucomicrobiia; order Opitutales; family UBA953; genus UBA953. The sequence goes on from CALEEU010000296.1 coordinate 4,311, forward strand.
TCTCATTGGGGTACCCCTAAGACAACCCCACCCGCCAAAGGTTACCAGTCTTTCCGACCCAACCACCCGCCCGCATCGGGTAAATATAACTTTTGCACCTTTGCACAGGCCGCAGGCCGATTTGCACTTTTGCACGGTCTCTTGTCTCTCTGGCCAACTGGCCAACTGGTCAACGGGTCAACTAATTATGCCCCCATACCCCCTCGCACGCTCCGCGTGCGCTATTTCCCGACATGCTTCATCACCGCATTGGTCATCCCCTCACGGGCCGCCGACGAGTGACTATGGCCGCTGGGAATGTCGTTATAGATCTCCTTAGGGATATTGAGCTGATTATAGGTGGCGTAGATGCTGGTCGGCGGGCAGGTGGTGTCGATGAAGCCGACGGTGAAGTAACAGCCGGCCGCCTTGGTCCGGGTCGCGAAGTTCATGCAGTCGAGATAACGATAGGCCTCCAAGACGGCCATGTCCGGCTTACCGTCGACGACCGGCACGATCTTGGGCCAGCCCGCGATCCGGTTCACCAACATGCCGCTGTGGTCGCAACCCGCAGGCACGCCCGCGGCGAAGAAGGTGACGCGTCCGTCGATACCCGCCGCCGCGATGGCCTGATACCCACCCTGGCTGGCGCCGGAGACGACCACATGCTTGCCATCCCACTCGGGCTGGGCGGTAAGCACATCGATGGCGCGGACCAGCCGCAGCATCATGCCGGTGAAATAGGCTTTCTCCCGGTCGCTCTTATGTTCGTAACGATAGTCCTTCATGGCGCCGACCTTGAGGTCAGCGTAGAACTGCTTGGGCTTTCCGTTCGGCAGGCCATGGGCGTTCATGTCCATGGCGATAAAGCCCTTGGCTGCCCAGCTCGCCGATCCGCCGAGCGAACTATCGCTCACGCCGGCCCCATGCACGGTAAGGATGATCGGCAAGCTCTTGGGCTTGGCGCCGACGGGCTTGGACATGTAACCGGAGATCTGCAGGCCGAGCGCCGGCGCAGTGACGTCGAAGGATTCGACGGCCGGAAACGGCGCCATGACGGAGACGAGCTTGGGCTCGAGTGGCACGGCGGCTAATTTCTTCTTCATGCCGTCCCAGAAGGCATCGAAATCATCCGGCACGGGCAGGCTGCGCTTGATCTCGGTCGGATCGATCGCCGCACCGCCCAGGCCTGAGACCGGGGCAACCTTGGCCTTGGCGTCGGTGCGATAAACGACGCGCACCTGGAGAAAGCCAGGTTCGTTCAGCGAACCAGTGGCGATGGCCTTGCCGTCGACGAGCTCGCTCGTGCCCTTCTGGTCCGTGGCCAATCCGTCCTTGAGGATGGACCATTCGACGATGCCCGCGGCGGGCTTGCCGCCATCGGTGACCGCCAGATTGAAGACGACCTTTTCGCCTTGCCGATAAATCGCATCCGCTCGCTCGGCTCGCGCGGCGATCTTGATCGGCGAATCAGGCGCCGCCTTCTTGGCGGACTGGGCGATGAGGGGCTGCCATAGCAGCGCCACGACGAGGGGTAACAGTCGGGTCATATGATTCCTATGACCCCGCCCTCCCCCTCCGTCAAACCCATGCGACCAGCCGCAACGAGTCACATCAGACAAAGGGAAACCGGAGACCGGATTATTACCTGCGGACATATAAACCCTAGCTAATCATCCGGTCTCCCCATGCTGCCCCCTGGAGTGCGTACCTCTGGTCAACCGTGCCTCCGAGCCTCTAACTTTCCTACCCCTACCCCTGCCCCACCCCCTACCCCTTATCAGAATCAATCCTTCATCTTTCATCCTCCATCCTCCATCTTCCCTTACCCCGATGAAGTTCCTCCT
>CALEEU010000297.1 GCA_937875975.1 uncultured Opitutia bacterium
CGCCGAGCCTTCGAGACGGCCAAGCCGGGGGATACGCTCGTCATCCCGCCCGGCGAGTACGCCGTGGACGGCGCCGTGCCGATTCCGCTGAAGTCGGACCTGACGGTCATCGCCGAAGGGGCGACGTTCCGTCTGCCTCAAAAATTGGGCGATAAGGCCCGGGCCGTGATCTTCCAAGGAGAGAACGTCCGCAACCTGACCTGGCGGGGCGGCCACTTCGTCGGCCACGTCTTCGATCAATCGCGCTCCGACAACACTTGGGAGCCGAACGTCAACACGCGCGGCATTCTCATCACGACCTCTGTCGGCGGTCGTACGGAGAACCTGCGCTTCGAAGGGATCCAGTCTGACGGCCTCGCCGGGGCGGCCATTACAGTGCTAGGCGCCGAGAAGAAAGGAACGGAGAAGGAAGTCCTGACCTACGCGAAAGGCATCCATGTCACGGACTGCCGACTCGAGCGCACGGGCAAATACATGTGGGATTACGGCTATCTCTGGCAGATCACGGTGTGGCCTGAGGAATACGGCCCGACCGAACACGCCCATGCTCGGAAATACTTCCGGAACGACCTGGTAAAAGACGGCGTCCGCATGGAAGCCGGCGACGACCGCGTGTTCTTCGCCAACACGAAACTGCTGCCGGTCTCGAAAGTCCGCGAAGGACTCGAAGTCGCCCGCGGTTACGACTCCCTCTGCTTCTTCGGCGACACCCTTCCCTCCAACCTCGTCCGCGGCCGCCAGTATTTCGTCGTCGAAAGCACCCCGACCTACGTCCGCATCGCCGACCAGCCCCTAGGCGCCCCCATCCGCTTCCAGACCTCCGCCGGACCGAAGACTAAGCTCATCACCCCGCTCTTCTACGCCCACCTGGCGCTCTACTCGCCGAACGGGGCCGGTCCGGGCAAGGGTGCCCTCGACCTCGTCGGCTGCGAGGACGTCGAGGTCCGCGGCAATACCTTGAGCGCTCTGGGCGACACGATGCACATCCAGAAGAGCCGCCGGATCGTCTTCGACCGCAACCGCATCACGGGCTCCCGCATGGGCGCCTTCTTCCTTGCCGAGTTCTGCCAAGGTGCGCTGATCACGAACAACGTCGTCGACGGCACCAACGGCTCCCGCGTGGTCAGCATCGAGAAGTCCTGCACGGACGTCACCGTACGCGGTAACACCTTCCGCAACGGCGGCCGCGGCTCTTGGATCAATCAGCCCCGCAACCTGACGATGGTCGATAACGTCTTCGAACGGAACACGACCAAGTGCGAAGCCGACCCCAAGCGCGGACGACGCAGCTTCGTGACCGGCGACTACGAGGAATACGCCGAGATGTATTTCACGACCTACGAAGTCGGGGGCACCTACGGCAACGTCATCCTCAAGGGCAATCGCTTCATCAGCGGTCCCAATGCGAAGCACGCCATGACCTTCATGCCCGGCGGCTCGCAGATCGTCATCCAAGGCAACCGCTTCGAAGGTCCGGCCCGGGATATCCCGGCCGCCAAGGGATGCTCCGACGTCGACATCTCAGGCAATACGGGACTGACTCCCTGATATGAATCCGGAAATCGTCCGCCCTAACCTCGTCGGCCTTGGAGAAGTACTATGGGACGTCTTTCCGGACGCGGCCCACTTCGGCGGGGCCCCAGCGAACTTCGCCTGCCATGCCACCGGCCTCGGCGGCGATGCCTGGGTGGTCAGCGCGGTCGGCCGGGATAAGCTGGGCGACGACGCCCTCGCCTCCCTTTCGGCCAAGAATGTTCACACCCTGCTCCTTCAGCGCAACGAATACCCGACCGGCACGGTCACGGTGACCCTCGATGCGACCAAGCAGGCGAGCTACGTCTTCGCCGCCGATCCCGCCTGGGATCACATCGCCTGGAATGCCTCGCTGGCCCTACTGGCCAAGAAGTGCCAAGCCGTCTGCTTCGGCTCCCTCGCGCAGCGAGCCCCGGAAAGCCGACGCACCGTCCGCGAGTTCCTCGAAAACACCTCCGCCGACTGCCTCCGCATCCTCGACGTCAACCTGCGTCAGAATTTCTTCTCCCGCGAGGTCATCGAATCGTCCCTCGGCTTCGCCAATGTCTTCAAGTTGAACAACGACGAAGTCCCCGTGGTCGCCGACCTGCTCGGACTGCCCAAAGACGAGAAAGCCTTCGTGCTCGCCGTCGCCCAGCGCTTCGACCTGCACACCGTCGCCCTCACCCGCGGTGCCGCCGGCTCGCTCGTCTGGCATAAGGGCCAATACGACGAGAAGACCGCCCCGAAGGTAGCCGTCGTGGACACCGTCGGCGCCGGCGACTCCTTCACCGCCGCCCTCGCCATCGGCCTGCTCCGCGGCGAAGACCTTTCCCGCATCCATCAGCGCGCCGTCGACGTCGCCGCCTTCGTCTGCACCAAACCCGGCGCCACGCCGGAGTTGTTGGCGGAGTTTCGGAGGTAGGGACAGCACCACGTGCTGTCCTAACCCTGCATCTACAGGTAGGGTCGGGACCGCGTCACGACATAGGTGCGTGATGGCCGCCGCAGGGCGGCCTAAGGTAGGGGCGTGGCTACGCCGCGCCCTCCTCATATGAGTGCACGATAAATCGTGCCCCTACCGTGGTTCGCCCTGCGGCGAACTAGGACAGCACGTGGTGCTGTCCCTACCCAAACAGCAACCCGCTCTCGCCTCGGGTCCTCCGGCCCTCCATATCTCGTGTCCTCGCTCATGCGCCTCCTCGCATTCCTTTCCCTCTTCCTCGTCGCGACGCTCTGCGCCCAGACCCATCAGGCGGACATCGTGATCTACGGAGGTACGAGCGCCGGGGTCATCGCGGGCATCCAAGCGGCGAAGTTGGGCAAGAAGGTCATCATCGTCGAAGCTGGCCAGCATATCGGCGGCATGGCGGTCGAAGG
>CALEEU010000298.1 GCA_937875975.1 uncultured Opitutia bacterium
TTTTCTCCTCCCGGGACTTCACCAAGACCCGTGTGGCCCGAACTGTCGGTGATCAGGACGATGTTGCGGGTGAAGAACGGACCGTGCGCGCCGCTCAGGTTGAGCAGCATGCTGTCATGCCCTGCGACCGGCACGACGCGGATGGTTTGAATGAGCGGAGAGGACATTACAAAAGGGGTAGGGATAGGGGCAGGGGTCGGGCTTAAGCCTTAGGCTTGGTGCGGACGAGGAAGACGAGGGCGGCGGCGATGATCGAGCTGCCGGCGAGACCGTAGAGTCCATATTGGACGGAGCCAGTGGCCTTCTCGAGGTGCCCGAAGACCGTCGGGGCGACGAAGCCGCCGAGATTACCGAGGGAGTTGATCAGCGCGATGACGGCCGCGGCGATGCGGGCATCCAGGTAGCCTTGGGGGATGGGCCAGAAGAGGGATGAGGCAGACTTGAATCCGAGGGCGGCGAAGCAGATGGCGACGAAGGCGAAGATCGGGCCCCCAGTGGTCGACATGAACATCCCTATCGCGGCGACGATCAGGGCGCCGGCCACCCAGAGCTGCGGACGCTTCCAACGGGCGGCACCCGCGGCGGCGAGATACATGCCGAGGATCGCGATCGTCCACGGGATTGAGTTAAGGAAGCCGACCTGGAGGTCGGTGAGGTCACCCATCTTTCGGATGATGTTAGGCAGCCAGAACGTCGCGGCGTAGATTGTCAGCTGGATGGCGAAGTAGACGACGCAGAAGAGGATAATCTGCGGGTCACGCAGGAGCCGGAAGATGCTGGGCCGTTCAGTCTGATTGGCCTCACGCTCACGTTGCTCGGCCTCGATGGTCGATTCCAAGGCCTCCTTTTCCTGCACGGAGAGCCAGCGGGCGTCGCGGGGGAGCGAATCCAGCCAGAACCAAGCGCCGATACCGATCACGACGGAGAAGAGTCCCTCGATGAACAACATGCTCTGCCAGCCCTTCATGCCGAGGACTGACGTCTTCATCAGCGCTCCTGATAAAGGTCCGGAGAGAATCGAGGCGATCGCCGAACCGCTCAGGAACAGCGCGATGGCCTTGCCGCGTTCGGCGGACGGGAGCCAGCGGGTGAAGTAATAGATGACGCCAGGGAAGAAGCCGGCTTCGGCCGCGCCGAGGGCGAAGCGGAGGAAGTAGAATTCATTCTCGTTCCGAGCGAAGGCCATCAGTGAAGCCACGACCCCCCAGGAGATAGTGATGCGCGTCAGCCACACGCGGGCACCAAACTTCTGCAGGAGCATGTTCGATGGGACCTCGAAGATTGCGTAGCCGATGAAGAACAGGCCGGCGCCCAAGCCATAGGCGGCGCTGTCGAGCCCGAGGTCGGTCTTAAGGTGCTGCTGGATGAAGCCGACGTTCACGCGGTCCAGGTAGTTCACGATGAACATCACGATGAACAACGGCAGGAT